>DASQZE010000573.1:0-6300 GCA_035638875.1 Longimicrobium sp. | reverse complement strand
GTGGGAGAGGGTATACAACCCAGCCTCTGCCGGGCAGCCGACTTCTGCGGATAGCGCAGTTCTCCCCCTCCTGCCCGCGAAGCGGGGGAGGGGGCCGGGGGGAGGGGGCTCCCCGCCGGTGCAGAGAGCCTGCCATGGTCTACGATCGCAGTTCAACCTCCCCCAGGGGTTATTGGGGGAGGTCGCGAGGAACGAGCGGGTGGGGGCGCTCGCCGGATGCCCGCCCTCTGCTGAAGTGCACGGAGCCCGTTCGCCCATCCGCCGACTCCACCCATCTCATCTACCGATCCTGATGACCCTGAAGATCTACACCAAGACCGGCGACCGCGGCGAGACGGGGCTGTTCGGCGGGCAGCGCGTGGCCAAGGACGACGCCCGCGTAGAGGCGTACGGCGACGTGGACGAGCTCAACTCCGTCCTGGGCCTGGTGATCGCGCAGCTGCAGGCGGAGAGCGAGCTGTCCATCGCCGAGGCCCTGCGCGCCATCCAGAGCGACCTCTTTACGGTCGGCGCCAACCTGGCCACCCCCGCGCCCCAAGACGGCGGGCGCGCGTCGTCGCACATCCCCGTGCTGCCGGCGGGGCGCGTGGAGGAGCTGGAGGCGTGGATCGACGCGGCGGAAGCAGAGCTGGAGCCGCTCAAGAGCTTCGTGCTGCCGGGCGGCACGGGGGCGGCGGCGTACCTGCACCTGGCGCGCACCGTGTGCCGTCGCGCGGAGCGGCGCGTGGTCTCGCTCTCGCACCAGGCGCACGTGGGCGCGGAGTGGATCACCTACCTCAACCGCCTGTCGGACCTGCTGTTCACCCTGGCGCGGCTTGCCAACCGGCGCGCCGCGGTGGATGATGTACCCTGGATCCCGAACCCGCGCGGCGCTGCGGAGTAAGCAACGCCAGCAGAGGGTATGAACGATACGCCCAACGGAAGTTTTACGATGTCCATGTATCCCGAGATGATGATCGCGCCCATGCGCCAGGAGCTCACGCGCCTGGGCGTGCAGGAGCTGCGCACGGCCGAGGACGTGCAGCAGACGCTGGCCGATACGAGCGAGCCCACGCTGCTGGTGGTGAACAGCATGTGCGGCTGCGCGGCCCGCAACGCGCGCCCCGCCGTGTCCATGGCGCTGCAGAACGAAAAGAAGCCGCCCCGCGCGGTGACGGTGTTCGCCGGCCAGGACCCCGAGGCCACGTCGGCCGCCCGCCAGTACATCCACGGCTATCCGCCCTCCTCGCCCAGCATCGCGCTGCTCAAGGACGGCGACGTGGCGTTCATGCTGGAGCGCCACCAGATCGAGGGCCGCACGGCCGACGCCATCGCCGAGGACCTGGCCCGCGCGTTCGACATGTACTGCTGAACGGCAGGACTACGGGTTACGGGGGATAGGGTACAGGTTACGGCCTGCAACTGCTTCCTCTTGATGCCGAAGCGCCGGAGCGATCATCTCGCTCCGGCGCTTTGGTGTTGCCTCTGGATGATCCCAGAACGGTTGATCTCCTGAGGGAGCGCACGACGGTAACATCAACGTGCGCAAGTCTTTGCGCGCGACCGAAGGATCTACTGCGCACGGCACGGTGCCAGCCCGATGCGCCGGTTCCTTGCATGGCACGCAAGATCCTTCGATAGGCGCCACCGTTCGCCGATCAGCAGGGATTCGGCGGCGTCTCTCCCTCAGCATGATCTCCGCCACGGGCCGGTGGCCCGTACGATGATCCGGACACGCGTCCTCCGTCGGCCCGCGTCAGTACGGCGGCTCGGCGGGGCCCTCGTAGCCGCAGACGCCCAGCCGCGGCGAGTTCACCAGCTCCAGCGGCGGGCCGTACTCCTCGTGCGGATGCGTGGCGGCGTGGGCCTCGCACAGCACCGCATCCACCATCTCGTACATGCACTCCACGCACAATCGCGCCCCTGGCTGGTCGCACTCCGCGCAGGTCATGGCCGGCATCTCGTTGCGCGCCATCAGCAGGATGGGGTGCTTGCCCAGCGGCCGTCCCCTGCGCGCGGCGACCACCTTGACCGTCGTGAGCGTGGTGGAGCCGAAGTCGTACTCGTGGGTGAGCGTAACTCCCTCGTGCAGAACATCGTCCGCCTTGCGTGCCATCCCGATGTCCGCTTCGCCCCTGACGTCGCGGGCAAACCGGCTCAGGTGGCCGCAGCATTCCAGCCAGATGGCCCGCAGGTACTCGTCCAGCTTCGCGAGCCGCGCGCCGCCGCGCATCTCCAGGTGCATCCAGAAGTCGCCGGCGTACGCGCTCTGCACCTGCAGGTGGATGAGCGTCTCGTCGTCGCCCGCCGTCTCGTCCGCCGCGCGGATGACGGATTTTCGCGTGGCGCACGTCTGCAGGTGGCGCGACATGCCGCCGCGAACCGCCCGCCTGCCGCAGAACACGCACACGCCCTCGGTCTTGCCCGTCTTGCTCATGGATGGGGAGGATGGGATGTCGCCGGCTGTTTACTTCGGTTGCTTTTGGCCGAAGATAAGCGATGGTTCGCCTCCGGTCCAGGCGGCGATGCGGCGGATGGCGATCGCGTCCGCTATCTTCCCCGCCTCACGAGACTCCGACCGGATGGGATGATTGCGATGAAGCTGTGGATCGATGCCGACGCGGCGCCGCGCGACGTAAAGGAGATCGCCTACCGGGCGGCGAAGCGGCTGGAGCTGGAGACGGTGCTGGTGGCCAACCAGCGGCTGCCCCTGCCGCTGGACAACCGCTTCGTCAGCGCCGTGCGGGTGGAGGGCGGCCCGGACGTGGCGGACAAGTACATCGCCGACAACGCAGCGCCCGGCGACGTGGCCGTGACGGCCGACATCCCGCTGGCCGCGATGCTGGTGGAAAAGCACGTGCTCGTCATCGACCCGCGCGGCGACGAGTTCACGCCCGACAACGTGACGGAGCGGCTGTCCGTGCGCGACTTCATGGACAGCCTGCGCGGCGCCGGCGTGGAGACCGGCGGCGCGCGCCCCTACGGCCCCAGGGACAAGCAGGCCTTTGCCGGCGCGCTGGACCGCGTGCTCACCCGCGCCCTTCGCGCGCGCTGAGTCCCATCCGCCGCGGCGGCCGTTCCTCCCCGCACGAAGGAGGGGGACGCGGAGACCCTCGCTCCACGTCCCCCTCCGTCCCGGAATCTCCGCAGGATCACCCCGCCGTCAGGGCCGTACCTCGAAGAAGTGGGCGTGCGCCGCGTCCACCACGCCGTTCGCCGACGGATACGCGATGATCAGGTAGCGCGTGCCCGCGGTCGCCTGGAAGTCCTGGTTCGTTTCGCCCGTCCAGGTGTCGCTCGCCACCAGCGTCCCGGAGGTCAGGCTGTTGAAGCCGATGGTGCTGCTGCGCACCTCGAGCGTCACCTCGCCGCCGTCCACCGCCAGGGCGCGCGCCGTATACAGCGAAGGCGCGCCGACCACCCGCGCGCGGGCACTGGCGATGACGGCGCGGTGGCCGGCACCCCCGGACAGGCTGGCTCCCGTGGCTCCCGCGGGCGCCTGCGCCTCCGCGGCACGGCCCGGGCGCGCTTCCCGGTCCGAACCCGTTGCGCTGTCGCAGGCAACGAGTGCCAGAACGGCCATGAACATGATCGTCTTTCTCATCGCCCGGCTCCTTGTGAGTGGTTGCGTGACGCATCGGCGGAGATCGTTCCGCCAACCCCGCGTGCGCGCGGGGTCATCTACAGCGAAGGCGCCGCACCGGCTCGCTTTCGCACGTGATCCTGGGCGATGCGCGGGGCTGCTGGTGACCAGGGAGCAGGCGGAGCCGCTGATCGTTTGCAGGTGCCGTCGCGGGGCGCCGGCCGGACCCGCGGGCACCGGTGAGGGGTGCGCGCCCGGACAGCCTTGAAGCGTTCAGGATGAAGGAGAGCGGGGTCGCTCGGATGGATGGAGCAGCGCCGTGTGCCGTGGCGCTGCTACTGTAGCAAGATATTGCGGACGGCGGGCGGATCAAGAAAACGTTTGTTTTATCCGCCGCGTGAAGAGCGGACGGCGGGCAGGTGGACCTGGATTCCCGGGGCCTTCATGCCCGCCCCGGCAAGGATCAGGAGGGCGCACGCGTCAGCATGCCCTGGGCAGAGGCCCCCGGCACGCCTTCCTTGTGCCACTCGTAGCGCAGCCGGCCGTCCTGCAGGGGCGTGAGCGTGATGATGCCGCCGTCTTCGCACGGGCCGGTGGCAATGCGCTCGCCCAGCTCCAGCGCGGTCGGGGACGCCGCACGCAGCGTGAGCGTGCCGGTGCAGTTCAGCGAGGGATATGAGATGGTCCCCACCAGCCCGCCCACCGGCTGGCCGCCCATGATCCGCGCGGCGATGGTCCACTCGCCCGGCGGGTCCATCTGCGACCCGCTCCCTTCCCACGCGCCGTAGAACACCGTCGGCAGCCCCGTCCCGCCGCCCATCGCCGGCATGCACCCACCCAGCGCCGCCACCACCGCGGCCGCCGTCATCACGCGTCGCATCATCCTCGTCTCCTCTACCAGGGTCGGTTGATCAAAAACTACTCCGCGCGCGCTCACGAGGGCTGTGAATGCCCGTCTTGGAGCCGAGAGACGGCCTTCGCGCCCGGTGCCGTCGTGGTGTCCGCGGAGGCGGACAGTGTGAAGTTTGTGGCCGCGATGCCGCGATTTCAATCGCTCTGGCGGAAGGGCGCGATGTTCGTCCTCCTGGTTCGTCCCCGATCGGATTGGATCCACGGTCCGCATCCCGCTCCATGCCCGCCGCCCGCCTACGCCAGCACGCGCAGCCGGCCGGGGTGGATCTCGATCTCCACCTCGCGCGCGGAGTCGGCGATGATCTCGCCGTCGGCGTGCACGGGGAGCGGATCGGGACTCGTCACGCGCACGCGGCGGGCGCGGTGCATGTGCACGCAGCTGGCGCCCGTGTGCGTGCCCCGCATCACCCGCGGCAAAAAGCTCAGGATGCCCAGCGTCCCCAGCCCGTCGCACATGCACACGTCCAGCACGCCGTCGTCGATGCGCGCGTCGGGGCAGATCCAGAAGCCGCCGCCGTGCCGCCCTCCGTTGCCCACGGTCACCAGCGTCATGGGCGCGTCCGCCAGCCGCTCGCCGTCCACCTCCACCGTCATGTGGGGCGGCTCGAAGACGCGCAGCACCTTGGCCAGCGCGTCCAGGTACATGAAGATGCCGCGGAACCGGCGGCCGCGGTCCACCTCGATGGCCACGCGCGCGTCCAGCCCGATCCCCACCCCGTTGCTGAACCACTGCCCGTTCACGCTCCCCACGTCCACCGCCCGCGGCTCGGCGGACACCAGGCGCCGCACGGCCGCGGCCGGATCCTTCGGCACGCCCGCCAGCTGCGCGAAGTCGTTGCCGCTCCCCACGCCCACGATGCCCAGCGGCACGGAGGGACCGCCGTTGGCCGCGCGCATGAGCCCGTTCACCGCCTCGTGCACGGTGCCGTCCCCGCCCACGGCCACGACGGCCGGCCATCCGTCGCGGGCCGCGGCCTCCGCCAGCTCCGCCGCGTGCCCCCGCCGCGCCGTCTGCACAATGGTGTGCGCCGCGCCCGCCCGCGACATCTCGGCGTCCACCAGCGCCAGGGCGCGCGCGGCGGCCCCGTTTCCGGCGGCGGGGTTCACGATCACGTAGAAGCGGTCAGCGGGCATGGGGCGGGGGATGGGGACCAGGAGCGAGCGGCAGATGCCCAGCAGCATTGCCGCCCGCGGCTCCCGCCGCAAGGGCGGCGTGCGACGGCGCGTGCATCCGCTTACCTTGGCGGGCCGTGGAAGGCCAACGGATTGCGAGGGAGCGGATGGGATACGTGTTCGTGGCGATCGCCGCCGTGCTGTGGGGGCTGCTGGGGCCGGTGACCCGCATCGCGCTGCGCGAGGGGATGGGCGCGGTGGAAGTCGCGTTCTGGCGCGCCCTGCTTGGGGCGTCGTTCTTTGCCGTGCACGCCGTCGCCATCCGCAAGGTGACGCTGACGCTGGAGCGGCGCGACCTGCCGAGCGTGGCCGCGTTCGGCGTCGTGGGCGTGGCGGGGCTGATGGCGTGCTACTCGCGCGCGGTGGAGACCGGCGGCGCGGCGCTGGCGGCCATCCTGCTCTACACGGCGCCCGTGTGGGTTGCGCTGCTCTCCACGCTCTTTCTCCGCGAGCGGATGACGGGGCGCAAGCTGCTGGCGCTGGCCGTCGCGACGGCAGGCGTGGCGGGGATCGCCGCGTTCAGCGGGGGCGGCGGCATCCGGCTCACGCCCGCGGCGCTGGGGTGGGGGCTGGCGTCGGGCTTCGCCTATGCGCTGTACTACCTGTTCGGCAAGCGCTACTTCGCGCGCTACGCCACGGCCACGCTCTTCATC
>DASQZE010000572.1:0-4638 GCA_035638875.1 Longimicrobium sp. | reverse complement strand
GTGCACGCGCCAGCGCGGACTGCACGACATTGCTGTCGAGAACGCCGGCATGCCCGCCAAAAAGCTCCATCTGCCGTTGATACAACAGATGGAGTACCTGGTATGTGATCCAGCGGGGCTCGGGAATCATCCGCTCCAGGCGAGGTTACTTGGCGAGCGCGGCGAACACATCCCGGTACTCGCGGATGATCTCCTCGTGGGCCTCCAGCATGGCCTGGGTCTCCGGGTCCAGCGGCGTAACGTGGTATCCGCCAGCGCCGTCTTCTACCCAGAACAACTCATCGCCCGCTTCGAGACCCAGCTTGCGCGCCACCTCGGACGGGATCGTGGTCGTGACCGATCCTCCCTGCCCCCGGGTCTTGCTCGTCAGCAGCATGGTTCACCGTCGGTTCGAATTGATTGCGACTGCAACCCGAATTTAGTGCAACTTAAGTTCCACAGTCAAGGCCAGGGATGAAGCAGCAGGGGCGATGAGGCCCAGTCCCGATCCGCCTGTTCTCTGCGCTTCGACGAGAAGAAGAGGCGCCGAAACCACGGCCGGCTCCCTCACGTATCCGTCGCCATCGCGGGACGGCGGGGAAACGGGCGCGGCGATGGATGTTGCGGATCGGCGCCGCCAGCCCCAGACTTTGGCAGCGTCCCACCCGGCTCCACCAACACCACGCAACGCCACCCATCCCCATGAAGAAGCTTTTCTGGCTCCCCCTGGCGGCAGCCGCGCTCACCAGCGTCACCGCGGCGGCGCAGCGCTCGCTCGTCCCGGGCGAGATCACCCGCGGCTCGCTGAGCAACGCCGATCCCGCGCTGGACAACGGTGCCTACTACGACGAATACGTGTTCGACGCCCGCCGCGGCGAAACCGTCGTCCTCCTGATGAACTCCACCTCGTTCGATGCGTACCTGCGCTTGGGCACGGCGCGGCGCAGCGGCGGCTGGCGCGAGCTGGCGTACGACGACGACGGCGGCGACGGCGGCGACGGGCGCAACGCCCGGCTGCAGTACCAGGTTCCGGAGGACGGCACGTACACCGTCCGCGCCAGCTCGCTGGGCCGCGGGGCCACGGGGCAGTACATGCTCACCCTGTCCGGCGGGCGCGTGTCCGGCGGGGGCGGATACTACGACGACCGCGTGGAGCCGCGCCCCCGGCCGCGCCCGCGGAACGACCGGCGTGACGGGCTGGTGCAGGCGGGCGACCTCATCGAAGGGTACCTGTCGCCCACGGACCCCAAGCTGGACGGGGGCGAGCCCTTCCACCTGTACCAGTACAACGGCCGCGCGGGCGAGCGCCTGAGCCTGACCCTGCGCTCGGGCGACTTCGACTCGTACCTGGTGCTGGGAACGTCCGGCGGCCGGCACGGCGTGGGCAGCGTCCTCACGCGCGACGACGACGGCGGCGGCGGGCGCGACTCGCGCATCGAGTTCACCCTGCCCGAAGACCGCGTGTACGTGATCCGCGTGAACGCCTTTGGCTCCGGCAGCGGCGAGTACGTGCTGGACGTGGAGAGCAGCCTGGGCGGCGGCCGCCCCGATCGTCCGGGCCGCGACGACTACGACGACGACCCCTTCGAGGACGACGGCGGCTTCGGCGACCTGGACGACCGCCTGGTGGGGCGGTGGGGGCTGGTGGACGCGGCCACGCGCATCGACGCCACCCGCTGGAGAATCGTGTCCGCCAACGCGCGCTTCGGATTCCTGGACGTGGCGGCGGACGGCAGCTACAGCTGGAACCGCAACGGCCGCCTGCGCACCGGCGAGCTGGAGGCGTACGTCCCCACGGGCGGCGAAGTGCTGGACTCGCCCGCATACCGGCTCACGGACGGCCGCGAGGAGTTCTACGTATACTTCCGCGAATTCCGCGGCGAGCGCTACCTGCAGGTGAACAGCGCCATGACGAACCGCCTGGTGGCGCGCGGCTACCTCGATCCCACCTCCCGGTAGGTAGCGGCAGTCTCACGCGGAGACGCGGAGGACGCGGAGAACTGCGGAGACGGAAAGGCAAAGGGGCGGCGGATCGCATCGGATCCGCCGCCCCTTTTCCATCGTCAAAACTCGTTGACTCGTCCCCTGTTGGACTCGCGAAGAAATCCGCTCCCCTTGTGAGGCATCGTTGAGGGGTCAATGCACAATCAACCGAGAATCTGGTATCAGGCGACGCTCCAGGGCAGAGAATTCAACGCCTCCGCAGTTCTCCGCGTCTCCGCGTGAGCCCCAGCAGTCAGTCGCGGAGCGGAGGCAGCGGCTCGCCCTGCGGGATGAACGCGAGCGCGACGCCGTTGTTGCAGTAGCGCTTTCCCGTGGGCGCCGGGCCGTCGTTGAAGACGTGGCCCTGGTGGCCGCCGCAGCGCGCGCAGTGGTACTCCGTGCGCGGCCAGATGGCCTTGAAGTCGCGCCTGGTCTCCATGTGGCCCGGGATGGGATCCCAAAAGCTGGGCCACCCCGTGCCGCTCTCGAACTTGGTGCGGGACTCGAAGAGCGGCAGGCTGCACGCCGCGCACACAAAGGTGCCCGGCCGCTTTTCCTGGTTCAGCGGACTGGTGCCGGCCCGCTCCGTCCCCTCGTGAAAGAGCACGTCGTACGCCTGGGGCGAAACCAGCTTCTTCCACTCCTCCTTCGGCTTCTTCAGCGCCTCGAAATCCCGCGTCGTCGTGCCGGACATCACGTCACCTCACCGCATCAGGTCCCCGTCTCACCCTCGGTTCTCCGTTCAATAACCCGGAGGAATGCGGCGGTGCCAGTCCGTGCGGCGCTGCAGCTCGCGGGCAATGGCGATCAACCGCCCCTCCGACCACGCGCGCCCCGTAAAGGCGATGCTCGTGGGCAGGTTCTCGCGCCCGAAGCCGTTGGGCAGCGCGATCCCCGGCAGGCCGACGAGGTTGGATGCGCCGCTGATCCCCTCGCCATCACCCGTGAGGTCCGTGTACGCGTCGTCGAACGGCGTGCCCACGGGATACGACACGGTGGCCCAGGTGGGGTGCACCAGCGCGTCGAATCCCCCATCCACGAACATGCGGTCCAGCGCCTCGCCGGCGGGGCGGCGGATGCGCATGGCGCGCAGGTAGTCCTTGGCCAGCACCACTTGCCCCGCGTATCCGCCGATGCGGTCTTCCGGCGCGCTCAGCTCGCGCACGCGGCCGCTGCTCACCAGCTCCTCGAAGATGCTCGCTGCCTCCGCGTCGATGATCATGGACGCCGCCGCGCCGTACGGGTACTCCGGCAGCTCCACGTCGCGCACCAGGTCGGCGAACTGAGACAGGACCTCGAGCGATGCCTCGAAGTTGCGGCGCACCTCCGCCTGCGAGCCCTCCGCGTTCCCCTTGAGCACGCCCAGCCGCGGGCGGCGGGGCAGCACGGCGTCCCCCGCGTGGCGGTAGGGGCGCGCCTGGGCGGATTCGTCGCGCGGGTCGGGGCCGGCGATGGTCTCCAGCACCAGGCCGCAGTCCTCCGCCGTGCGGCACATGGGGCCGATCTTGTCCATGGTCCACGACAGGGCCATGGCACCCCACCGGGGCACGCGGCCGTACGTGGGCCGCAGCCCCGTGACGCCGGATAGCGCGGCCGGCGCGAAGATGCTCCCCCACGTCTCGCTGCCGATGGCGAACGGCACCAGCGCCGCCGCCACCGCCGCGCCGGGACCGCTGCTGGACCCGCCGCTCCAGAAGTCGCGGTTCCACGGCGTGCGCCCCGGCCCCGTGAACGACGCGTCCGCCTGCTCGTAGCCGAAGCCGCCCGCGAGCTCCACGGACGCCAGCTTGGCGACGAGCACCGCGCCCGCCGCCGTGAGCCGCTCCACGACGGCCGCATCCGGCAGGCGCTGCTCGCGGTACGGTTGCGCGCCCCACGTGGTGGGGTAGCCCTCGGCGCCAATCAGGTCCTTGGCGCCGTAGGGCACCCCGTGCAGGGCCCCGCGGTGGCGGCCCGCCGCGATCTCGTCGCGTGCCCGCCGCGCCTCGGCCAGCGCCCGCTCGCGGGTGACGGTGACGAGCGCGCCCAGCGCCGGCCCGAAGCGCTCCAGGCGGTCCATGTACGCCTCCGCCAACTCCACGGGGTCCAGCTGCCGCGTGCGCACCCGCTCCGACAGCTCGGCCAGGGACAGGTGAAGGACGGAGTCCGGGATGCTCACGAGAGGCCTCCCGGCACGCGATACACGAACGACGGCTCCGTGGCGATGGGCAGGTCGAAGCGCCGCAGCCGCTCCGCCGTCCGCAGGATGCCGCTGATGCTGCGCTGCACCTTGGCCATCTCCGCCTCGTTCATGCGGTCGCCGTACTGCACGCGGACGGCCTCCGCCAGCGCGCGGGCCAGCGGCGTGGGCTCCTGCGGCTGCGACGTGGCCGCGGCCGAGTCCGGCTGTGCGGCGGGCGATGCAACCGGGCCCGCGGAGGGTGCCGGCGCGGACTGGGGCGCGACGCCGGCGCAGGCAGCCAGCGGCGCGAGCATCGGCACCGCGACGGCGGCCACGGCGGCCCGGGCGAAGTCGCGGCGCGAGACTTCGATGGATTCGTAGGACATCGATGAATTTCGTTCGGATCGGTGGAGTCGTCTGTTCCCCACGATATACATCCCTGACGGGCTGCGACAGGGCACCCCGTCGCACGAAACGCAAAAGCCCCGCATCCTGTGCGGGGCTTTCATCGTGGG
>DASQZE010000571.1:0-5417 GCA_035638875.1 Longimicrobium sp. | reverse complement strand
CCGTGGCCAGCCTGTACCAGCGGCTCGCGGATGTGCGCTTCGAATGGATCGAGCAACCAACCGATGGAAAATACGGCACGGCAATCCCTCCTCTGCTGGCACGCGAGTGGGTCGGCGACTCGGCCTGGTTCCTCATTTCCGGTGACGACGTGGTACTGCGCGAAGACGGCGGCTCGGACCTGGCTGACATGGTGCGCGACTGCAATGCGGCAGGCATCTCCGCCGGGATGCAGGTAACGGAGGTGCCGTGGGATCGCGTGTCCCGGTACGGAATCATCCGGACGCGAAAGCACGGCGATTGGGACATTCTGGATGGGGCGGTGGAGAAGCCCAGGCGGGAGGATGCGCCGTCGAACCTGGCCTCCATCTCCCGGTTTCTGCTTACACCAAGCTTTATGCAGGTGCTCGAAGCGCTGGAGCCCGACCCGGCGTCGGGAGAATACCAGTCAATCGGCGCCCTGATCACGTACGCGCAGCAGAACCCGGTGCTGGTGCACAAGATCAAGGGAGAATATCATGATTGCGGCCAGCCAAGCAGCTGGCTGGAAGCCAACAACGCGGCCGCCCGCCTGTTCGGCTGACCTGCAGCGGGATCCTGCTACGAGGCTCCACCGGCGTGCCGGTGGAGCCTTTGTCGCTCCGACGCGGGTCGAGTATCCCCTTTCTCTTCTCCCCTCCGCGCGCCGCGCGTCGTAGATTCCCCCTCGGCTCGTCCGCCGCACACCCCCGCGGCGGCGGGTACACCTGAGTATTTGGCATTCGACACTTGGATGCCGCGCACCCGGCACTCGCATCCATGGGCATCTGGCGAGGACTGACCGAAAACCGCGCGTTCACCGAGCCCGACGCGCGCGATCCCCGGCTGCGCGGGCGGGAATACCCCATTCCCTTTGCCGACGTGTGGCAGGCGGCCCTCCGGATCGCGCAGGAAACGCGCGGCTGGACGGTCACGGCAAGTGACTCCCGGGCGGGGGAAATCGTCGCCGAAGCACGGACGGCGATGTGGAAGTTCGTGGACGACGTGTGGATCCGCATCTCGCTGGACGAGGACGGCCAGACGTGCGTGGACGTGACCAGCGCATCGCGCACGGGGCGGGCCGACCTGGGCGCCAACGCCCGCCGAATCGCCCGTTTCTTGCACGCGCTGGACCGCCACGTCCTGGGGACCAAGCGCGCAAACCGATAGACTGAAAGCATTTGGATGCCTCTTTCGGAGAGCAGGAAAGCCGCCGGGTCGACCGGGGACCGCATCCCCGTCCTCCCCATCCGCAGCACCGTCGTCTACCCGTCGGGGGCGACCGCCCTGCAGATCGGGTTCGCGCCCAACATCGAGGCGCTGGCCGCCCATCCGCAGCCGGAGCTGATCGTCGCCATCGTCGCCACGCTGGACGACGGGCAGGACATCGCCCCGCGCTCGTTGGAAAAGGTGGGCACGGCCGTGCGCGTGCTGGACCGGCTGAACCTGCCGGGCGGCACCATCCAGACCACGCTGCAGGGGCTCAAGCGCATTCACCTGGACGACGTGCGCTTCGAGGACGGCTACTACAGCGCCCGCGTGCGCCCGGTGGACGAAACGCCGCTCTCGCCCGACGCCGCGGAACCCGTGGTGGAGCGCATCCTGAGCACCGTCAGCGGCCTGGCCGCCCGCGTGGACCGCGTCCCCGACGAGGTGCCGCGCATCCTGCGGATGAACCTGGGCGACCCCGGCCGCTTCGCCGACCTGGCCGCCACCCTGTGCAACCTCAAGCTCCCGGACCGCGACGCCGTCCTGCAGGAGCTGGACGTGGCCAAACGGCTGGAGCTCGTCTTCGCCGCGTTGGAGGGGGAGTGGGAGCGGGCCCGCGAGGTGGCCGCCATGGACGGCGCCAGCGCCGGCGCCGAGCCGCAGGGCACGGCGGCCGCAGAGGGCACGCCCCGCACCGGCCGCGACCGCGCGGGGGAGATTCGCCGCCGCATCACGGCCCTGCAGGCCGAGCTGGGCGAGATGGACCCGCTGGAGCGCGAGGCCGACGAGATGCTGCGCAAGGTGGAGCTGGCGCGGCTCCCCAACCGCGTGGCCGCCGTGGCCCGGCGCGAGGCGGAGCGGCTGCGCAGCAACGCCACCAGCGCGCAGGAGGCCACGGAGATCCGGGGCTACCTGGAATCGCTCGTGGCCATCCCCTGGACCAAGCGCGCCGGCGACGGAACGATCGACCTGCGCGCCGTGGAAGCGGCGTTCGGCGAAGAGCACCTGGGGATGGAGGAAAGCAAGCAGCGCCTGCTGGAGGTGCTGGCCGTGGCGGAGCTGCGCGGCGACCTGCGCGGCCCCAGCCCCTGCATCGTGGGCCCGCCCGGCGTCGGCAAGCGCACGCTGGCGACGGCCATCGCGCGGGGGCTGGGGCGCCCCGTGGTGCGGCTGGAGCTGGGCGGGCGCGGCGAGGGGCAGCTGGTGGGCACGCGCCGCACGCGCACGGGCGCGCAGATGGGCAAGGTCATGCAGCTCATCATGGAGGCCGGCGTAAAGAACCCGGTCATCATCCTGGAAGAGTTGGACGAGGTGGGGCTGGGCAACGTGGACGGCGACCCCGTGGAGGCGCTGGAGGAGCTCCTGGACGAGGAGAACCGCGAGACGTTCACGGACCGCTACCTGGACGTGGCGTTCGACCTGAGCGAGGTGTTCTTCGTGGGCGCGGCGGGCGACTTCTTCCGCATTCCGCGCGACCTGCGCGACCACTTCATCGAGATCCGCATCGCCGGCTACACGCCGGAGGAAAAGATCGCCATCGCCCGCGACTGGCTGTTCCCGCGCATCGTCAAGGAGCACGGGCTGTCCACGGACGAGGTGCGCATCCAGGACGAGACGCTCCTCTTCCTTACCCGCGGCTACGCGCGCGATGCCGGCGTGGGCCACCTGCGCCGCTCGCTGGCGGCCGTGCTGCGCTTCATCGCCCGCCAGAAGTCCGGCGGCGGGGCGGAGCGCGCGGAGGGGTGGACCATCACGCAGGAGATGATCGAGGAGGTGCTGGGCTATCCCCGCTGGTCCACCACCCCGGCGGAGGTGCGGCCGGAGGTGGGCGTGGTCACGGGGCTGGCGTGGACGGCCAGCGGCGGCGAGCTGATGTTCATCGAGGCGCTCAAGATGCCCGGCACGGGGCGGCTGGTGATCACGGGGCTGCTGGGCGACGTGATGCGCGAGTCCGTGAACGCCGCCTACAGCTACGTCCGCTCCCGCGCGGAAGACCTGGGCATCAGCCGCGAGGCGTTCGGGGACAACGACATCCACGTCCACTTTCCCGTGGGCGCCACCCCCAAGGACGGCCCATCCGCGGGCGCTGCGGTCACGCTGGCCCTGGCGTCGTCGCTGGCGGAGCGCCCCGTGCGGCACGACGTGGCGATGACGGGCGAGGTGACGCTGCGGGGCAAGATCCTGGAGATCGGCGGGGTCAAGGAGAAGGTGCTGGCGGCGTACCGGGCGGGGATCGAGGAGGTCATCCTCCCCGCGGGCAACAAGCGCGACCTGCGCGACGTGCCGGCGGACGTGCGCGACCGCATGAAGTTCCACTACGTGGACCGCATGGACCAGGTGTTCGACGTGGCGCTGCTGGGCGATCCGCAGCCCGTGCGCCTGTCGGTAGAGGGCGACGGCGCCTCCACGTCGCGCCCCCCCGAGCGCCAGGCCGCCAGCGGCGACACGCCCGCCACGTAGCGGCCGCGCTCTCCCTCGCAGCATCGCACCCTCTCCCACGGCATCGCGGGAGGGGGTGCTTGCGTTGTTTCGCGTTTCATCGGGCGCATGGAGTTTTACTGCGTCTCACACAGAGGGCACAGAGGTCACGGAGGACAGACCCGCCCTTGATCCGAGAATCCCGGTATCACAACGAGAACGAGAGACCACGGAGGAACTCCAACCGTCCCCCGTGACCTCTGTTCCCTCTGTGTGCGATTGCCGTTGCGGTTCTCATTCTGTTCTCCGCGTCCTCTGCGTCTCCGCGTGAGGCCTGCTTGGCCGTTCAGCGCCCGCGCTCCGAAAAACAGGTATGTCCAAGCTTTGGGTTCTGTAGACGTTTACAGTGAGGTCATGCGGCGCCGGAGAAAGGGTTTGAACGAGCGGGCGCCCGAGGACACTCTCTTTCGCCAGCGGAAAGCACCCGTCGCGGGTCCGTCTAAGGAAGGAGGGACGGCCACCACCGGTGACCGCCCCTCGTGAACGCCCGTCTTCCGGCGTGAGGTGATCAGGTGCCCGAGCCGATGGTGCCGCCGCCGCCACGGCCGGTGGTGTCCGCGGCGGGCGGGGTAACGGGCGGGGCCGGGGGCGGGGTTTCGTCGCGCTGCGCGGCCGCGGCGCGCGACAGGGGAGCATCGGTGGGGGTGGAGCCACAGGCGGCGGCCACGAGCAGGAGCGAGGCGGCGAGCAGGGTACGGTGGATCATGGAACGACTCCCGTGGAGCGGTGACAGGATGGCGCCGCAAGGGGCGGCGACAGGTTTGCGCCCTCACGATACGCGACGATCCGAACACAATCCGCACGCCCGCCGCACGTCGCCCGCACAGGTGCCCGCTGCTCACAGATTTCTCGATATCATTGGAGAATTTTCGATTAACTCGCTCCAGCAAGGGTGTTTTTCGGCCCCGAGCCCATTGCACAGAACCGGGCCTAACGGGATAATTTCGGTAGCGTTGGAGGTGAAGTTTGCCGGTCGCCCTGCCCGTACGATCATCCGTGCTGCTCAAGACCCTTGGACACCCCGCCCTGCGACGCGCCGACGGCGCGCTGGCGGGCGGCCTGCGCCGCAAGGACCTGGCGCTCCTCGTCTACCTGTGCGTGGAGGGGCTGCCGGCGCACGCGCGCGGGCGGCTGGCCGCGCTGCTGTGGGGGGAGAGCCCGGAGGAGCGCGCCCGCCACTCGCTCACGCAGGCGCTGGGGCGGCTGGCGCGCATCCTGGAGCCGGGGATCCTGGTGCCCGACAAGGACGCCGTGCGCTGGGCCGGCGGGCTGCCCTGCGATGCCGTCACGCTGCTGCGCGAGGGGATGGAGCCGGGGGAGGTGGACGATGCGTTCTCGCTGTATCCCGGCCCCTTCCTGGAGGGATTCGATACGGGGCCGGGGGCGGAGGATTTCCACGAGTGGGCGGACCGGCGCCGGGCGGAGCTGCGCAACGCCGCCCTGCGCCTGCTGGAGCGCGCCGGCGAGCAGGCGGAGGCCGACGGCGCCTGGGCCCGTGCCCTGCGGCTGGGGGAGCGCGCCGTGGAGATCGATCCCGTCTGGGAGCAGGGGCACCGGCGCGTCATGCGGGCGCTGGCCGCGCGCGGGGAGCGCAACGGCGCGCTGCGGTACTACCAGCGGCTGGAGGCGTGGCTGGTGGAGGAGGTGGACGGCGAGCCGGACCCCGACACGCGCGCCCTCGCCGAACAGCTGCGCGCCCCCGAGCCCGCCGAGC
>DASQZE010000570.1:0-7022 GCA_035638875.1 Longimicrobium sp. | reverse complement strand
GATCCTCGGATTAATTGTGCACTCCCCGCTCACACGGACGACACTGAAGAAAGGAGGATCGGTCTGTCCTCTGTGACCTCTTTCCCTCTGTGTGAGACGCAGTGGAAATCCGAGTGCACAATCAACTGCGGGATTCGGTATGAGAACCTTGTTTCAGAGCCTGCTCCTTGCCGCGTCCCTGGGCGGCTTGGCGGGATGCGCGGTTGCGTCAACCGGCGCGGGGGCGGGCCCGGACATGGAGTACCGGGTCTACGCTTCCGTCCTCGAGATGCTGGGCGAAACCCGCCCGAACATGGTCGTGGCCGACCGGACGGTACCGCTTCCCTGCCCGGCGGGTGAGTGTCTGGGCAACACCAGCCGCGACCTGTGGCCCGACGTGTGGGCGGACTACGTGCGGAAAAACGAGTCGGCCGTGGACATCCGCGCCGGCGGCTTTGGTGGGGACGTTCGCGTTCGGTTTTCCGCCCGGGAGGTCCCTCCCCCGGTCGATTGCTCCGCGCACGCCTGGATCGCACTGTCCCGGGTGGGATTCAACGCCGATTCCACGCTGGCCATGGTCAACTGGTCGCAGGCCACGGACGTGGGCCCCACGCGAGGGTGCAACGATCGGTACGGCAGTCTCACGGTCCTGGAGCGGCGGGCAGACGGAACCTGGCACATCATCTCTCCGCTGCCGCTGCATCCCTACGGCATCTCCCCACTCCCGGCGTAAAGGCGCCAGCGGCTCGCCGGGGACAAGCGTCGATCAACGGAGCGTCCGTGGGCAGAACCATCGATCTGGATACCTGGGCGCGGCGGGAGCACTTCCTCCTGTTCCGCGATTTCGAAAAGCCGCACTTCAGCGTCACCGCGACGGTGGACGTCTCGGCGTGCTATGCGGCGTCGCGCGGCGAGGGCAGCTCGTTCACCCTGGCGGTGCTGTGTGCGGCGATGCGCGCGGCCAACGCGGTCCAGGCGTTCCGGCTGCGGATTCGGGGCGACGAGGTGTGGCGCCACGACGCGGTGGGGATCGGCTGCACGGTGCTGCGGCCGGACCGCACGTTCGGCTTCTCGTACTTTGCGCACGAACCGTCCTTCGCGCGCTTCATGGACGAGGGGAAGGTCGAGATGGAGCGGGCGCGCACGAGCACGACGCTGGCGGATGAGCGCGAGACGGACGACGCCACCCTCCACGCCACGGTGCTCCCCTGGATCCGCTTCACCTCGTTCACCAACGCGATGCGGCGGGAGGACTCCGTGCCCAAGCTCACCTTCGGCCAGCGGTACGCGGAGGGCGTGGCACATGCCGGTGTGCGTGGAGGTGCACCACGCGCTGGTGGACGGAATCGACGTGGGGGAGTTCTTCGAGCAGCTCCAGGATCGGCTCGCCCGCCAGCCACCGCCCGGCTGACCGGCCTGACCGCCGGTGGGTGATGCGTCCAGCTTTCACCGCGACCGCCGCGTACCGGCTGCACCATGCCGAATGCCGCGAGCGGCTGCTCCAGATGCCGCGGACGCTCCACGACAACGCGAGACGGGACGGTATGGCAGACGAACCGCTGTTCATGGGCGTGCGGGACAGCGATCCCGCATTTCAGCAGACGATCAGGGACGCCCGGGCCACGCTCCCCGAATTCCGCCGGCTGCTCGCATCCCCGCAGCTGGGTGATGCGTTCCCGCTCGTGAAGATCGATCTGGCCGACCAGCAGGCGCGCGCGGTCCTGTGGCTCATCGTTCGGGGCGTGCAGGCTGCGGGCTTTCGGGCCTCCATCTTCGAGATCCCGTCCGAGTTCGCGGGCTACAAGGTGGGAGATGTGCTGGACGTGCCGGAGACCGCCGTCCTGGACTGGATGCTGAACCAGGATGGCGTGCTGCACGGCGGCTTTTCGCTGCGATACCAGCGAGCGCTGCTGCCCGAGGAGAAGCGTGCGGAATTCGACCGGCACATCGGAGTGCTGAGATATCATTGAGGGAATGTTTAAGATTCTGCTCGGCGATCAGTCACCCGGTTGATTTCCTGAGGGAGCGCACGCCAGGAACTTGAACGTGCACAAGTCTTTGCGCGCGACCGAAGGATCTACTCCGCGGCTGAGGGGCGGGCCTTCCGGCGCGTGGCCAGCCCTTCGCTCATGCGGGCCAGATCCTTCGGTCGGCGCCATGGACCAGTCAAGGCAAGGATTTCGGCGGCGCCTCCCTCAGGAAATCAAACGCGGGGAGGATTCCTTGAAACACAGTCTGACGGCTTGCGGCACGGGAAACGGGAGCGTACGGGACCCGCATCGCCGCCTGCCCGACCTGGCCGAACCCGGCGCGCCTGGCCGATGAGGGGTAGGCCGGAGCCCGCATCGGCGATACGTTGCATGCCCCGAGGTGCCCAGCCGCGGCCGCCCGCCCCCACCGAACCAAGTCCCGTCCATGAAGCCGGATCGCCGCAGGATCATCCTCTACGTCACAGGCATCATCGCGGCGATCGTGGTCCCGGTCGCCGGTGTCCTGCTGCTCGGCTTCCTGGGCCCCTCGCCGTACCTGCTGGACGAGGCCGCCCTCGGCTCCGAGTGGTCGTCGCCGCGGCGATTTCCCGATGGCTCCACCGTTGCGGTGATGGCCTTCGCGATGCCCGCCGCGGCCAACCAGGGAGCCGCGGCCATCAGCCGGTCCATCCCGACGACCTTCACCTCGCACACGCTGAACGTCGTGCGCTACACGCGCGGCGACGACGGGCGGCGGGGACTGCTGCTGCCCGTGGGCCGGCGCGTCGTGCACGTGGAGGCGGCGGACGACCGCACCATCGACGCGCGGCTCCACGGCCTGCCGTTCCTCAGCCGGAATCCGGAAAAGAACTTCGCGTGGATCCTCTTCACGCGGTACCTGGGCGTGGCCCTCGCGGGGATCGCGCTCTACGCCGTCCTGATCGGCATCGGCATGGCCCGGGGCGCCAGCTGGGCGGCGGAGATCGCGCCCCGGCCCCGGACCCCGTCGGTCACCGCGAAGACCCTCCGCGCGCGCATCCTGGCCCTGAACGACCTGGATCTCCCGTTCCACGTGCGCGAGGAGGCCGGCGGCCTGGTGGCGGAGTGGCACATCGCGGACGACCGGTGGATCGGGCCGATGGAGGCGGGCGGCCTGAACGATATCCACCGGATCCACATGCAGCTGGACCCCGTGCGGGAGCGGGTCCGGAGCCTGGACGTGCGCCGGACGGTTTCCTGGAGCAGCGGCATCGCCCACGCGAGGGCGTCGTTCTCGTTGTTTCGCGGAATTTCCTTCTACGACTACGAGCGGGGCGCGCAGCTGGGGGTGTTCTTCCGCGACGGCCGCTGGTCGACGCGGGCATACGACTACCGCTTTGTGCTGTCGGAGATGAAGACGCCGCTGGTGGAGGCCATCACGGGCAGCGGCTGGCGGTTCACCCCCGTGGTCACCCTGTCCCGCCCCCTCGCGCGGCTGCTGGGGTAGGCGGTTACGCCTGCCAGCCGGCGTCCCCCAGGAAAGCGATCCACGGCCGGTACCGGATGAGGCTCTGCTCCATGTGCAGTCTTTGCCCCGGGACCTGGCGCGCGTGCGGGTCGGGTACCGGGAGGGATACTTCCAGACGCGCCCCGAATCCATCAAGGGCCTCGTGCCCTGCGTTCAGGAACCGACGACCGCTGCCGGGCGCACCAATCGGGAACGCCTGTGCGCTCACACGGTGAACGGAATCCTCTGATGGCGCCTTCGCTTTGCTCATCGCCGCAGCGTGCCTGCGTGCGCCTGCTCCCGCTGGTGGCCCTGCTGATCCTGGGAGGCTGCGTGTGGCCCATGAACCCGGTCCCGGAGTGGGATTTCCTCTTTCAGGGCACCGTGCGGCGCGCGGACAACGGCCCGCACGTTGCCGGGGCGCAGGTCCGCGTGCGCCTCGCCCATCCAGACGACCCGAGCACCGAGGTGCCCGTCCTGCAGGGGACGACGGACGGGAGCGGCCGCTACGAGCTGCGCCTGCACGAGCGGGCGCGGGCGACACCCGCCCGGGCCACCGTGACCGTGACCCCGCCCGCGGCGAGCGGGCTGGCGGCCCGGACGCTCGACGGCACCGTGCCGGAGCTGTTCGACGTGGACCGCGACGGCCAGAAGGTCACCTACACGGCCGACTTCACCGTCGCGCCCTGAGCCGCCGTTCTCCCCCGGGAGAGCCCACCGCCGGACGTTCCGGCGGCGGGCTCTTCGTCCCTCCCGGGAATCCCGCGGCTGGCGGGCGCGCTTCGCGACGGGTGCCAGATCACGGCCTGCACCGTAGCTTGCCATCCACCGGCGCGTGATCGGCGGCTACCGGCTCGCCATCACCGCGTCTGCTTGCGCTGCACCGCGGCCCACACGCTTCACCCATCCCCAATGGACCTGTCGTCGATCACCCGCCGCGAGCTGATCAAGCTGGGCGTCGCAACGGGGCTGGCGCCCGCGCTTCGCTGGCTGCCGGATCCGCGCTCATTCACGTTCGCGTTCTTCAGCGACACGCACCTGGGGCTGGAGCGCCGCAACCTGGA
Source organism: Longimicrobium sp. (assembly GCA_035638875.1). GTDB lineage: Bacteria > Gemmatimonadota > Gemmatimonadetes > Longimicrobiales > Longimicrobiaceae > Longimicrobium. Next base: position 2,523 of record DASQZE010000570.1, on the reverse strand, counting down.
CGCGTGCCGCACGCTCGTGCACGAGATCGCGGAGCGGATGCGGCCGGGGCTGGCCATCAACGGCGGCGACGTGACGGACTACGGCTGGGCGGGCGAGTACGACGGCTACGACCAGGTGCTGGCCGGCATCCCCTTTCCCGTGCACCACGTCCCCGGCAACCACGACGTGCGCTGGGCCCCGCGCGGGCTGCAGATCTTCCGCGAGCGCGTGGGGGCGCCGTTCCGCGCGTTCGACCACGCGGGGTGCCGCTTCGTCCTGCTGGACAGCACCGTGCCCCTCTCCCACTACGGCCACTACGAATCCGCACAGCTCCGCTGGCTGGAGGCGGACCTGCGACGCGTGGGCCGGACCACGCCCGTGCTGCTGTTCACGCACCACTGGGTGGGCCGCGCGCCGGTGATGGTGGACAACGAGGATGCGCTGCATCGGGTCATCGAGCCGTACAACGTAAAGCTGGTGTTCAACGGCCATGGGCATTCCGACCTGCTGTGGGAGTGGAACGGCCTCGCGTGCACCATGAACAAGGGGCTGTACCAGGGCTCGTACCAGCGCGTGGAGGTGGATGCGGCCGCGGGCGAAGTCCGCCTGTCGCGCCGCACGACGGAGCAGCCGGAGCCGCAGCCGCTCGTCACCGTGCCCCTGTCCCCCTCGCGCGACCGCCGGCCCGTGTACGCACTCGGCGCCATCACCATGCCCGCGGCGGCCACGGCGACGGCACCGGCCGTGCCCGCGCCGAGCGTGCCGGAGCTGGAGCGGCGCTGGGAGCGGCGGCTGTCCGGCGGCGTCATGTCGCACCTGCTGCTGGCGGAGGGAACGCTGTACGTCAGCGCCATGGACGGCTCCGTCAGCGCGTTGCGCGCGGCGGACGGCACGGTGCGCTGGACGGCGGCGACGGACGGCTACTGCCACTCGTCGCCGGTGCTCGCGGAGGATCGCATCGTCGTGGGCAGCGCGGACGGGCAGGTGTACGCGTTCCGCGCGCGCGACGGGCGCCGGCTGTGGGCGCGGCGCACGGGCGGGCCGGTGTACGCCTCCGCAGCGGTGGCGAAGGGGATCGCGGCGATCGCGTCCGGCGACGGCACGGTGTACGGGCTGGACCTGGCGGATGGGCGCGTGCGGTGGACGTTTGTGCTGCCGCCCAGCCCGTCAGCGTTCGCGCAGAGCCCGGCGGGGACGGACGGCGAGCGCTTCTTCATCGGCGCGTGGGACAAGCACGTGTATGCGCTGGATGCGGCCACGGGCGCGCAGCTCTGGCGGCAGCCGGGGACGGACCGGTCGTTTGCGTACTCGCCGGCCATCGGCGGGCCGGGGGTGGGCGGCGGAACGGTGTACATCCCGGCCAACGGCAACGTGCTGCACGCGTTCGACGCGGCCACGGGCGCCACGCGCTGGACGTACACGTCACCGGGGGACAAGGTGGGCTACTCCTCCCCCGCCCTGCTCGGCGGCCGCATCTACATCGGCTGCCTGGGCGACCGGGGCGAGGTGCGCTGCATCTCCGCGGCGGACGGACGGGAGGTCTGGGTCTCCGCCACCGGCAGCACCATCTACGATTCCAGCCCGGCCGTGGCGGACGGCATCGTCAGCATCGGCTCGGTGGATGGGAACCTGTGGATGCTGGCCGCGGACGACGGGCGCATCCTGGCTCGCCATCGGCTTCCGGTCGGCCACCTGCTCTCCTCCCCCGCGGCCGGCGATGGATCGGTGTACGCGGGCTCGTTCTCCGACGTCGTGGTGGCCGTCGCGCTGCCGGGCGGCGGGGCTCCCCCCAGGGATGACATCATCGTGACTGCCCACCCTCCGTTCGGAGGCACGAAAATGACCCGCCGTCTCCTGCTGGCGGCGGTCGTGGCCACGACGCTCTCCGGCTGCGGCACGGGCGCCCCGTCCGACGCCGCCGTGCGCCGGCAGATTGACGCGTCGCTGCAGCGGACGATCAAGGCGACGATGAGCGAGGACATCGACGCCTACATGGCCGAGCTCCCGCCGGACCTGGCGATCCGCGACGAATCCGGCGAGATCGTCACGCGCGAGGAGCAGCGGGCCGGCGTGCTGCGCGACTGGAACGTGATCCCCCGCACCCTCTCGCTTGTGCACGTCATCGACAGCCTGCGAGTGAATGGCGACACCGCAACCGTGCTGACGTCCCAGCGCTGGGAGCGGATGATGTCACGCCCCGACGGCAGCGGGTCCGATACCGTCGTGACCACGCAGAAGCACCGCGAAACGTGGCGCAGGACGACGGATGGGTGGTTCGCCTACGACATCGAGGAGCTGGGCGGCGACATCTTCATCAACGGCCAGCCCTACACGCCCTGACCCGGATCCATCCGAATCCCATTGCCGGGCCAGGGTGCGGCGCGATGCGGGACATCTTCCACTGGTTCGCGAGCGGTGCCCCGCGTGCCATGGGCCGATGTACGTCCGCAGCGAACACGCGGATGCGAATGGCGAGTCCCCGGTTTCGCGTCCACAAGCACGCGAACGGCCGCGTCGAGATCCTGGAAGACCGCTACTTCGCC
>DASQZE010000569.1:0-3064 GCA_035638875.1 Longimicrobium sp. | reverse complement strand
TTCAACGTCAAGGGCGGGCGCTGCGAGGCGTGCCAGGGCGACGGCCTGGTGAAGATCGAGATGCACTTTCTGCCGGACGTCTACGTTCCCTGCGAGGTGTGCCGCGGCCGGCGCTACAACCGCGAGACGCTGGAGGTGTTCTACAAGGGCCACTCCATCGCCGACGTGCTGGAGTTGACGGTGGACGAGGGATGCGAGCTGTTCGACGCCGTGCCGCGCCTGAAGCGCCAACTGCAGACGCTCTCGGACGTGGGGCTGGGCTACATCCACCTGGGCCAGAGCGCCACGACGCTCTCCGGCGGCGAGGCGCAGCGGGTCAAGCTGGCGTCCGAATTGTCGAAGGTGGCCACGGGGCAGACCTTCTACATCCTGGACGAGCCCACGACGGGGCTGCACTTCGAGGACGTGCGGATGCTGCTGGAGGTGCTGCACCGGCTGGTGGAGCGGGGCAACACCGTCCTGGTGATCGAGCACAACCTGGACGTGATCAAGACGGCGGACTGGGTCATCGACCTGGGGCCGGAGGGCGGGCCCAAGGGCGGCGAGATCGTGGCGTCGGGCACGCCGGAGGCCGTGGCGGCGAACCCCCGCAGCCACACGGGGCGCTACCTGGCGGGGATGCTGGGGGTGGAGCCCGCCGTGGAGGTGCCCGCCGCCCCCGCGCCCGCCGGCAAGACCCGCGGCCGGCCCCGCAAGGTGGCGACGTAGAGGGAAATCCGGGCGCCAGGACCCGGTTCCCGGCACCCCCTTTCGTTCGCTTGTCGTACCCGCCCCGGCGCCTGCGCGCCGGGGCGTTTATTTTACGTTTTTTGATCGTGAACCCGGTATGTGGAATGTGCTCCAGGTTCCTCATCCAGAACACGTTGTGCTCGTTTCGGAGAAGTGCGTGGAGGGCGCGCAATCGGTACGGAGTTGCGCTGTACCGGGCCTGATTTCCGGTTTATGTTCGGTGCGGGTCGAGCGCGGGGCAGATGGCCGCGCGGCGACCCGGGCAGGCCGGACCTCCACGGAAGAATGCAACTCATGGCAATCACGGACGTGATCATCGACAAGGGCGCCACCGCGGCCGACAAGGGCGGGATGGTGTTCAACGTCAGGGCGTACGGCGCGCTGGGAGGTGCGACCGACACCAACACCACCGACGACACGGCTGCCTTCAAGGCCGCAATCGCCGCGGCGGCAGCCCAGGTCACCACGAGCCCCGTGAGCGAGACCGCCGGAAGCGGCAATGGCGGCGTGGTCTTCGTTCCGCAGGGCATCTACCGCATCACGGACACGCTGAACGTGCCGGAGGGCGTGTCCATCCTCGGGGCGGGCATGCACACGTCGCAGATCCTCTTCTCCATGTCGGCGTCCAAGGACGGGCTGGTGTGGAGCACGCCCATCCCCGGGCCGTTCGGGCAGGGCGGGTTCCTGGAGGACATCGACATCAAGGCCGAGAAGTACGACGAGGGCAAGGCCGCGCAGAGCCTGGTGGTGCTGTCGCACTGGGCCAACTTCGGCTTCAACCGCGTGCGCGTCCTGGGCGCCACGGCCTACAACGTGGGCATCCTCAACTGCCTCAACATCTCCGCGTTCCATCTGCTCGCGCGTGCCGCCCGCACCAGCAACCTGTGGATCGGCGCGAGCAGCGAAACCGTGACCACGACCTGCCGCTTCGTGAGCTGCTACTTCCAGGCCTCCCTCCAGGGGCCCTGCGCGGACGTGGCGGGGCTGGCCCTCTCCTTCGACGGCTGCGTGTTCGAGGATGCGGGGAACACGGTGCCGGCCGCCGGCTACGGGATCCGCATCCGGCGTGGGACGGCGACCCTGACGGGCCCGTACTTCGAGGCCAACCGCAGCTGGGACCTGATCGCGGGGACGGACGTCGTCGAGGCCAACTCGACCGAGAGCGCGTCGGTGGCGGTGCTCAACCCCGTGGTGCTGCCGCTGCACGATGCCCAGGGCGTGCTGGTCAAGGAGCCCAACACGGGCGCCCTGCGCTTCGAGCGCGGCAGCGCGTTCGTCCAGGGCGGCAACTACGCGCAGTCTCCGCGGCCGCTCGTGTTCACCACGGGGATGGACATGGTGCAGGCGGCGGGGGCGTTCTACCCCGGCGTCCCGCAGGTGGAAGGCGGCACCTTTGCCAACCTGCCGGGCACGGTGCTGTACAAGAAGCCCGCGACCGGCCAGGTGGTGCAGGCCGGCAACGTGGTGTACGGCATCAACCCCTGATGCCGGACCGAGCTCGTGACGAGGGCCCGTCCCGTTCGCGGGGCGGGCCCCCTCGCGTTTCGTGGCGCGACGGATGGCGGGCGCTTTCGTCCTCGAGTTTGCGTGGCTACGTTCCTGCTCCATCGGTTCCGGCGCCGTTCCCCTCCATCTTTCCCTTTCGCGAGCATATCCGTGAAGAAGACTGGATTCGTGCTGATGGCCGTCGCGCTTCTGGTTGCCGCTTCGGCCGAGGCACAGTGGTGCGAGCCGGTGCGTCCGTCCCGGCGCCCGGCGGAGCGCGCCCGCGCCGAGGCGGAGCGGGCGTGGCGCGAGGCGCTGCAGGCGGAGGTGATCGATTCCCTCCGCGCGGCGGGCTACGCGGAGCCGGCGGGGCTCGTGGTGGTGGACGTGCGCGACCGCCGCACGGGCCAGGCGGAGGTGCAGACGTTCTCCGCCCCCGTGCAGGGCGAGACCGTCCGGGCCCTGCTGCGCCGCCGCGATGCGCACCTGGCCACGTGGCCGGGGCGGGAAAGCACCTTTCACCTGCGGATGGACCCGGGTCCGGCCGCCGCGCCGGACGCGGTGGAGTGCGAGCCGCGGCTGCTGAACATCGAGCAGCTGCAGCGCGACCTGAGGGAGTTCATGCAGCGGGAGAGCCGGTTCTTCAACTCCGCCCGGTCCCGCGAGCGGGTGCAGGTGCGCATGCTGGTGGAACGGGGCGGCAGCGTCGTGTTCGCCGCCCTCAGCCGCCGGGGCACGGAGCCGCTGGTGGACCGCGCCCTCCTGGACCTCGCCCGGCGGCAGGAGTTCGCCGCGGCCACGCTGGGTGGCGTGCCCATCGACGTGTGGGTCGTGCTTCCCATCGAGCTGG
>DASQZE010000568.1:0-6006 GCA_035638875.1 Longimicrobium sp. | reverse complement strand
CCCAGCGCCAGCGCCAGGGGCAGGTTGCGCTCCGGGCGGCGCACCTCGGCCGCGGCAAAGGTCACGTTGTTCCACGCGTCCGACGAGAACAGCGAGCCCACCATGGCCGAGCCGAACGCCGTGATGATGAGGGGGATGGCGATCCCCAGCACCGACACCGGCTCGCCGCCCGGCGACCCCGTCCAGAAGTTGCCGAAGTTGGCGGAGATGGCCTCGGCGTTGCGCCCCAGCGTCACGCCCAGGATGATGAGCGCCGCCAGGGCGCCCGTCTTGGCGATGGTGAAGCTGGTCTGGATCCACTTGGCCTCGCGCAGGCCGCGCAGGTTCACCCAGGTGAGCAGGGCGATGATGACGATCCCCACCACCCGCTGCCACGAGAGCCCCAGGTCGATGTCGCCGCCGGGCATCCGGATCCCCTTTACCCCCAGGAACACGTCCGGCGACACGGCGGGAAAGAACACCCCCAAAAAGCGCGAGAACGCCACGGCCACGGCTGCGATGGTCCCCGTCTGGATGACCATGAACAGCGTCCAGCCGTACAGGAACCCCGTCATCCGCCCCAGCCCCTCGCGCAGGAACACGTACTGCCCGCCCGCGCGGGGCATGGCCGCCGCCAGCTCGCCGTAGCTCAGCGCCGCGGCCAGCGTCATGAGTCCCGACGCAACCCACACCGCGATCAGCCCGCCCGGCGAGCCCATGTTGCGGCCGATGTCGGCCGAGACGATGAAGATGCCCGAGCCGATCATGGATCCGGCCACCAGCATCACGGCATCCAGCAGCGTGAGCCCCTGCCGGAGGCCCGCGTCGGCGGCGGGGGGCGGCGGCGCGGCGCGCTGGGTGGAATCCGACGTCGTCATGGAGGTTCTGCGTGGGGGAGGAACGGGGCGCGCACGACGGCCGCCGGCGCGCGGGGAAGGACGGTGTTCCCTGAACATACGTCGGAGGCAGGGCAATAAAAAAGGGCCCGGCGGGATTTTTTCCCCGCCGGGCCCTCGTGCCGCGCGCCGCGTCAGCGGGCCGGCGTCTCCACCACCACGGGCGCCGGCACCGGGGCCAGCGCCACGGCGGGCGCTTCCACCGTCACGGCACGCGCTTCATCCGGCACCGTGCTGTCGCCGCGGGCCTCCACGGCGATGTGCGGGGCGATCACCAGCGACACGATGGACATCAGCTTGATCAGGATGTTCATCGACGGGCCGGAGGTGTCCTTGAACGGGTCGCCCACGGTGTCGCCCGTCACGGCCGCCTTGTGCTCGTTGGAGCCCTTGTAGTAGAGCTGGCCGTTGATGGTGGCGCCCTTCTCGAACGACTTCTTGGCGTTGTCCCAGGCGCCGCCGGCATTGGACTGGAACATGGCCATCAGCACGCCCGACACCGTGACGCCCGCCAGCAGGCCGCCCAGCACCTCGGGCCCCATGGTAAAGCCCACGAGGACGGGGGTGACGAGGGCGATGGCGCCCGGCAGCAGCATCTCGCGGATGGCGGCCTTGGTGCTGATGTCCACGCACTTGCCGTACTCCGGCTGGCCCGTGCCCTCCATGATGCCCGGGATCTCCCGGAACTGGCGGCGGACCTCCTGCACCATGGCCATGGCCGCGCGTCCCACCGCGGCGATGGCCAGCGACGAGAAGATGAACGGGATCATGGCGCCCACGAACAGGCCGGCCAGCACCCGCGCGTTGGAGATGTCGATGACGTCGATCCCCGAGATGCCCATGAACGCGGCGAACAGCGCCAGCGCCGTGAGCGCGGCCGAGGCGATGGCGAAGCCCTTGCCCGTGGCGGCCGTGGTGTTGCCCACGGCGTCCAGGATGTCCGTGCGCTCGCGCACCTCGGGGGGCAGGTCGCTCATCTCGGCGATGCCGCCCGCGTTGTCGGCGATGGGGCCGAACGCGTCGATGGCCAGCTGCATGGCCGTGGTGGCCATCATCCCCGCGGCCGCGATGGCCACGCCGTACAGCCCCGCGAACTCGTAGCTGGCGATGATGCCGGCCGCGAGGACGAGGATGGGCAGCGTGGTGGATTCCATCCCCACCGCCAGGCCGCCGATCACGTTGGTGGCGTGGCCCGTGGACGACTGCTCCACGATGGACTGCACCGGGCGGCGGCCCATGGCCGTGTAGTACTCGGTGATGATGGACATCAGCGCGCCCACCGCCAGGCCCACCGCCACGGCGCCGAACACGCCCATGGGGCCGAACGCCTGCGAGCCCGTGCGGCCGATCTGCATGCTGTCGGGCAGCATCCAGGTGATCAGGAAGAACGAGAAGATGCCCGTGAGCGCGATGCTGACCCAGTTGCCCCGGTTGAGCGCGCCCTGCACGTTGCCGCCTTCCTTGACCCGCACCATCAGGATGCCGATGAGCGAGAACAGGATCCCCGTGCCCGCGATCACCATCGGCAGCAGGATGGGGCTCATCCCGCCGTAGCCGTCGTCCAGGATGCCGCCGCCGGGTGCCGCCACCTCGCGGCCCAGCACCATGGTGGCCAGGATGGTGGCCACGTAGCTGCCGAACAGGTCCGCGCCCATCCCCGCCACGTCGCCCACGTTGTCGCCCACGTTGTCGGCGATGGTGGCCGGGTTGCGCGGGTCGTCCTCGGGAATGCCCGCCTCGACCTTGCCCACCAGGTCGGCGCCCACGTCGGCCGCCTTGGTGTAGATGCCGCCGCCCACGCGGGCAAAGAGCGCGATGCTCTCGGCGCCCAGCGAAAAGCCCGTGAGCACCTCCAGCGCGCGCTCCATCTCCAGCCCGTTGGGCGAGGCGCCGTCCACGAACATCCCGTAGAACACGATGAACAGCCCGCCCAGCCCCAGTACGGCCAGGCCGGCCACGCCCATCCCCATCACCGAGCCGCCGGCGAACGACACTTCCAGCGCCTTGCTCAGGCTGGTGCGCGCGGCCTGCGCAGTGCGCACGTTGGCCTTGGTGGCGATGCGCATGCCGATGAAGCCGGCCAGCGCGGAGAACACGGCACCGAGCAGGAACGCGCCGATGATGGCCGGGTGCGACCGCTCGTCCGACAGGCTGAGGTAGCCCAGGAACAGGCAGGCGATCACCGCGAACATGGCCAGGACCCGGTACTCGGCCTTGAGGAAGGCAAGGGCCCCGTCCGCGATGTGGCCGGCGATGGTGCTCATGCGCTCGTTGCCTGCGTCCTGCCGCGTGACCCAGGCCGAGCGCCACAGGGTGTACAGCAGGGCCAGCACGCCGAACACGGGGATGGCGTAAGCGATCGGATGCATGTGAAGGGTTGGAAGGCTATGACAAAAGGACGCGCCGGTCGGTACGGCCGGCGTCGCGCGGTACAACGGGCACGGCTCCGGCGGCGTTCGCGCGGGGCTTTCGCGACCCGAAGCGGCGGGTTTGGCGAAGGCCGGCACGTGCAGCCGGGCACAATAGCCCGGTAAGATGCCGCCTCGCGCCCGCTCCGTCAACCACGCGGACCGCCATTGCGCCAACGCAAACCGCCTGGCGCGCGTCCATGCCGCGCGCGGAGCGTCCGGAGCCCTGGGCCGGAGACGAGAACGCCCCGCGCATCGCGCAGGGCTCGTTCGTCATTCCGCCGCGGCTACTTCCCGGGGCCTCAGTTGTGTCCAGGCTCCGGATCGCGCGCCGTCTCGCGGAGCGGCCGTGGGACGAAGTCCGCCAGGCGGGGGTCGCGGGCCGCGCCGCCGGTCAGGGCCGGCACCTGCAGGCCGTCGAAGCTCACGCTGGCCACGAGCAGCGCGCCCGCGTCCACCATCCGCTGCGCGGCGGGCGTGTGCGGCGCGGCCACCTCGAAGCGCCCGGCGCACAGGTACACGCCGGCCACGGGCAGCGTCCCGCGCGCCCGGGCGGGGGCGTGGACGCGGTCCTCGTAGTGCGAGTCGAACTCGTCGCCGTCGCGAAGCTGGGATCTCATGCAGATTCGGGAAAGACTTCGACAGCCGCACGCCGCCTGCCGGACGGTCCGGGCGGGCGGCGGCACAGGCGTGTGGTACGCCGGAGCGCGGCATTGGTGCCTCGGGGATGAAGGCGAAGCGCGCCCCGTCGCTGTCCGCCGGAAACGCCGGTTCCTGCCGGTGCGGCGGACATGCGGTGAGGTTTCCCTTCCCCGGATCCTTGGCCACCCCGCTGGACCGCTGCAAAACCGTTGCTTCCCGCGGCGCGAACGGCTACCCATGTGGCATTCCCCGCTTTATCCCCCCAACCGGAGGACCGTATGGGCATCGAGTTCCAGGTGACGGAGATCCTGCCCGGTACGCCCGAACACGTCTTTCATGCGCTGACGGACCTGGAGGCCGCGGCGCACTGGATGCCGGGCTTCGTCGCCATCGAGCGCGTGGGAGAGGTGCGGCAGGGGCTTGGCATGCGCTGGCGCGAGACGCGCCGGATGCGCGGCAGCGAGGCCACGGAGGAGTTCGAGGTCACGCACTATCATCCCCCGAGCCACCTCAGCATGCGCATCGACGGCAGCAAGGGCACCAGCGGCCGCGGCACCTACGCGTTCGACTACCGGCTGGCGCCGCGGGTGGGCGGCACGGAGGTGCGGATGACGGGCCGGATCGACGGGTTGCTCCCGGCGATGCTCCGCTGGATGGAACCGCTGCTCGGCGGGATGTTCAAGCGCATGTGCGGCAAGGAGCTGCGCGCCCTGGCCCGGCACCTCGGCCGGGCCAGGCACGCGCCCACGCCGGCCGCCGCCGCGGAAACCTGAGCGGACGGACGGGGGCACCGTCGGCGCCGGAGGGTGCCTCTCGTCCCCCGAAGCTGCACGCCGTGCCCGGACGCGGCTCCGCGGACCCTGGCCCGCCGGCTACGTCGCGTCCCCCGCGTCCTGCTCCAGGTTGCGGATGATCCGCCGGGCGAGCGCCAGGAACGTGTCCCGCTCCTCCGGGCTTAATCCCGCGAGCGCGGCGGCGTTCGCATCGTCCGCGCAGCCGGTGAGCACCTCCTCCAGCTCCCGCCCGTGCGGGGTCAGGTGGATGCGCGACTGCCTGCGGTCCTCGGGGTCCGGGACGCGCTGGATGAGGGCGTCGCGTTCCATCCGCTTGAGCGTGTTCGCCATGGTCGGCTGCTCCACGGCCAGGTTCTCCGCGAGCTGCGTCTGCGTCACGCCCTCGTGCTCCCAGAGAGCGAGGAGCACCGGGAACTGCCCCGTCGTTGCCCCGTGCGGCTTGATGCGCCGGAAGAGCGCCTGCGCAAAGCACCGTGCGAGGTGGTTGACGACGTAGCCGTGCGACTGCTGCCGATCGAAGCTCATCGTACCTTCGCCAGTGAATCCGGCCGCGTCCGCGCGGCGGCGTTGCGTGTGCCGCGGCACCGCGCACTCCGCATGCCGAGCCCGTCGCGCAGGTTCAGCCCCAGCAGGACGACGTTCACCGCCCCCGCAACGAGCTCCATCCCCTGCACCGCGGCGAATTCCCCTCCGAACCGGCCGTGGCTCGCCATCCAGTACAGCGTGATGGCGCACGGGATGAGCACGACGGCCGCGTTGAGGGCGACGAGTTTCATCCGCCGCATCTTCCGCACGATGACCGGTGCCCGCGAGGGGCCGGCCAGCCGCTTTCCGCTCGCCCCCGCGATCGCCATCACCGGCACCAGGCCGAACAGCGCGTAGGCGATGGTGGTCTTCACCAGCACGATCGCCTGCCGGTCGCCCGCGATCTCCGCGACCAGCGACGAGAGGAAGAACGTGGTGATGGTGACGAGCCCGAGCGTGGATGCGGCTGCGTGCAGGATCCGCAGAGTCGTGCGCGGCATGGAAGCCTCTGGCCAGGATGCATAGTTGACTATCTTCATTCATAAAATACATAGCTTGCTATAATAGCAACCATCTGCCTTTCCACGCTGCCCTGCCTGCCCGCCTTCATCCCGCCAACGGCTCGTCTTCCTCGCTGTTCGGATCGCCCGACTCGTCCTCGTCCTTCTGCTCGCGGTAGTGCGATTCGATGACCTGCTGGATGCCGGGCTCCCAGATGGAGTGCATCTCCATCACGTGATAGCGCGCGGCGGACAGGTTGGG
>DASQZE010000567.1:0-5791 GCA_035638875.1 Longimicrobium sp. | reverse complement strand
GGTGGCTCGCGGAGAAGCTGAGGGAGCGAACCCGCAAGCGGCAGTCGCAGCGATGTCGAATACCAACAGTCACTTACGCTTAAGCTAGCGCTTATGCCCCCCGGCCCCCTCCCCCGCTTCGCGGGCAGGAGGGGGAGAACTGCACGCGCCTGGAAGCCCCGCTGCCGTGCACGGGCTGGGGTGTATCCCCTCTCCCACGCAGTTTGTGGGAGAGGGAAGCGAGGAACGAGCGGGTGAGGGCCCCGGGTGAGGGCAGCGGGTAAGGACCAGTAAAGGGCCCACGGCGCGCGGTTTGCTGCTGTCCCCCGGCTTCAGAAACGGATGCGGAGCATGGGCTTCGCCCGGGACGCGGACGAACCGAGCGGAGGTGGGCGATGACGGATACGATGAATCGGGTATCGGGAAGGGAGCTGGAGCGGACGACGTTTCCCTCCACGGGGCCGGCGCGCGACATCACGCCGGACCTGGCATACATCCGCACCGCCATCGTGAACCTGTTCCTGTGGGGCCCCCGCGACGCGGGCGACCGCGGCTGGGTGCTGGTGGATACGGGGATGTACGGCTCCGCCGCGCGCATCGTCGAGGCGGCGGAGGAGCGCTTCGGCAAGGGGGCGCGGCCGCGGGCCATCATCCTTACGCACGGGCACTTCGACCACCGCGGCAGCATCCACGAGCTGGTGGAGATGTGGGACTGCGTCGTCTACGCGCACCCGCTGGAGCTGCCGTACCTCACGGGCGACTCGGCCTATCCCCCGCCCGACCCCACCGTGCCCGGCGGCGCCATGGCGCGGCTCTCGTTCATGTATCCGCGCAAGCCCATCGACCTGGGCGGGCGGGTGCGGCCCCTGCCGGCGGACGGCTCCGTGCCGGGGATGACGGGATGGCGGTGGCTCCACACGCCCGGGCACACGGCCGGCCACGTGTCGCTCTTCCGCGACGCCGACCGCACGCTCATCGCGGGCGACGCGTTCGTCACCACGCGGCAGGAGGCGCTGACCTACGTCATCGAGCAGACGCCGGAGGTGAACGGCCCGCCCGCGTACTACACGCCGGACTGGCTGAGCGCCGAGCGCTCCGTGAAGCTGCTGGCCGGGCTGGAGCCGGAGGTCGCGGCCACGGGGCACGGCATTCCGCTCAAGGGCTCGCAGCTGCGCGACGAGCTGCGCGCGCTGGCCACGGACTTCCGCGCCCGCGCGGTGCCCAAACACGGGCGCTACGTGAACCAGCCGGCCGTGACGGACGAGCGCGGCGTGGTCTCCGTGCCCCCCGCCCCGTTCGACGCCACCAAGACGCTGCTGGTGCTGGGCGGCGCGTTCGTGGTGGGGCTGGTGCTGGCGAAGGCCCTGCGCCGCCGCGGGCCGGGGATCGAGCGCTACGAGCCGCGGCGCCGCTACGTGATGGAGCCTGCATACGAGACGGAGCCGGGGTTCGGCCCGCACGCCAGCGACGGGCACGCGCACCACGCGCACTACCGGGACTACACGGAGCCGGTGATCCTATAGAGGGTGCCCTCACCCGGCCTCGCTTAGATTAGGCTCGTCCACCCTCTCCCCACAAACTGCGTGGGAGGGGGTGCATACTTCTACGAGCGGTGGTGCGAGTGGCCCGGGTCTCGGCGAGGCAGGGAGTTGCAGTTCTCCCCTCTCCCCTGCGGAGCGGGGGAGAGGGGCCGGGGGAGAGGGGGCTGGCTGCTGCCGGCGCGATCCATCCTCCGCGACGGAAACGCAGTTGCACCTCCCCCAGGGGTTATTGGGGGAGGTCGCGGGGAACGAGCGGGTGGGGCGCGGCGTGATCCGTCCACCTTTGCACGGAAGCCGTCGGCGGCAGGCCGGAAATCCGCGTGGAGGGTGTGCGATCGATGCTAATCCACCATAACCTTTCCCTGTCCCGTTCGCGCCCATAGAATCCCGGCGCGGACCGGACGGACAAAACAGCACGGGCATGACGAACCAGGAGCATTCGTGAAGGTGGCCGTGATCGGCGGCGGACCCGCCGGACTGTACTTCGCGCTGCTGATGAAGAAGGCCCATCCCGCCCACGAGGTGGTGGTGCTGGAGCGCAACGCCCCCGACGACACGTTCGGCTGGGGCGTGGTGTTCAGCGACCAGACGCTGGGCTACCTGCGCGAGGCCGATCCCCCCACCGCCGCCCGCATCGCCGACGAGTTCGCCCACTGGGACGACATCGACGTGCACCACCGCGGCGCCGTGGTCACCTCCGGCGGCCACGGCTTCAGCGGCATCGCCCGCAAGACGCTCCTCCACATCCTGCAGGACCGCGCCCGCGAGCTCGGCGTGGACCTCCGCTTCAACTGCGACGTATCCGACGATTCCGATCTCCCGAAGCTCGGCCTCGGCGACGCCGATCTCGTCGTCGCGGCGGACGGCGTGAACAGCCGCGTCCGCGCCCGGTACGCGGAGGTATTCCAGCCGGACCTGGACGTGCGCCACGCGCCGTTCGTGTGGATGGGGACCACGAAGCTGTTCGACGCCTTCACCTTCCTGTTCGTGGAGAACGAGCACGGCGTATTCCAGGCGCACGCGTACCGCTACTCGGCGGACCACTCCGCGTTCATCGTGGAGTGCGACGAGCGGTCGTGGACCGGCGCGGGCTTCGACCGGATGGACGAGGCCGAGACGGTGGCGGCGTGCGAGCGGATGTTCGCGCCGTGGCTGGACGGGCATCCGCTGGAAAGCAACGCGCCGCACCTGCGCTCGCCGTGGATCCGCTTTACCCGCGTGAGCAACGCGCAGTGGTTCACCCGTGACGGCGAGGTGGCCCCCACCGTCCTGATCGGGGACTCGGCGCACACGGCGCATTTCTCCATCGGCAGCGGGACCAAGCTGGCCATGGAGGATGCCATCGCCCTGGCGCGCATCCTCCCGACCGAGACGGACCTGGGCGCGGCGCTGGCGGCGTACCAGGAGGAGCGGCGCACGGACGCGCTGCGGCTGCAGAACGCGGCGCGCAACTCCATGGAGTGGTTCGAGAACGTACGCCGCTACATCAACCTGGATCCGCCGCAGTTCGCCTACTCGCTGCTCACGCGCAGCCAGCGGGTGAGCCACGAGAACCTGCGCCTGCGCGACAGCGTCTATCTAAGCGGCGTGGAGCGCTGGTTCGCGTCGCGCGCCAGCGGGCAGGAGACGGACGCGCCGCCGCCGCCGCTCTTCACCCCTTTCCGCCTGCGGGGAATGCGGGTGGAGAACCGCGTCGTCGTCTCCCCCATGGACATGTACAGCGCCGCGGACGGCCTGCCGAACGACTTTCACCTCGTCCACCTGGGATCGCGTGCGCTGGGCGGCGCCGGGCTGCTGATGACGGAGATGACGTGCGTGAGCCCGGAAGCACGCATCACGCTCGGCTGCACGGGGATGTACGAACCCGAGCACGTGCAGGCGTGGCGGCGGGTGACGGACTTCGTGCACGCGCACAGCCGCACGAAGATCTGCGTCCAGCTCGGCCACAGCGGCCGGAAGGGCGCCACCCGGCTGATGTGGGAGGGGATGGACGAGCCGCTGGAGGAGGGCGGATGGGAGGTCATGGGCCCGTCGCCCGTGCCCTACGGCCGCAACCGGGTGCCGCGGGAGATGTCGCGCGCGGACATGGACGCCGTCATCCAGCAGCACGTCCGCGCCGTGGAGATGGCGGGCGAGGCGGGCTTCGACATGGTGGAGCTGCACTGCGCGCACGGCTACCTGCTGTCGTCGTTCATCACCCCCGTGTCCAACCGCCGGGCGGACGAGTACGGCGGATCGCTGGAAAACCGGCTGCGCTTTCCGCTGGAGGTCTTCAGCGCCATGCGGCAGGCGTGGCCGGAGGACCAGCCGATGTCCGTCCGCATCAGCGCCACGGACTGGGTGGAAGACGGCCTGCCCGCGGACGAGGCGGTGGAGGCGGCGCGGGCATTCGGCGCGGCGGGCGCGGACATCATCCACGTATCCACGGGGCAGACGACGCCGGACGCCAGGCCGGTGTACGGGCGGATGTTCCAGACGCCGTACAGCGACCGCATCCGCAACGAGGCGGGCGTGCCGACCATCGCCGTGGGCAACATCACGGAGGCGGACCAGGTGAACGGCATCATCGCCGCGGGGCGCGCGGACCTGTGCGCCCTGGGCCGCCCGCACCTGGCGGACCCGCACTGGACGCTGCACGCGGCCGCGCAGCTGGGGTGGAAGGACCAGCATTGGCCCAACCAGTACCTGAGCGGCAAGGGCCAGCTGGAGCGGAACGTACAGCGCCAGCAGGAGATGCTGGGCGCGTCCACCCTTTGAGCGCGGAGAAACGTATGATGTCCGTGCACGGCGGGGCGGGACGTTGAAGGTGGAGACCTTTGCGTCGCTGGCGGCGGTGGCCGTGGCCCTGGTGGGCTTCATCGTCACGTACGCCATCAGCCTGCGCCTGGCCGTGCGCAAGGACCAGCTGGACCGCGTGGACCGGCAGCTGCGCGACCTGTACGGCCCGCTGTTCTCGCTGAACCGCGTGTCCGCCGAGGTCTACCGCGCGTTCCGGCAGGAGTGGCGCAGGGACGTGCAGGGATACTGGTCCAACGCCGTGCCGCCCACGGACGACGAGGCGCGGGCGTGGCGGCTGTGCATGGTGGAGGTCTTCTTTCCCCTGATCGCGCGGATGGAGGACCTGGTGATCCAGCACGCGGACCTGATCGACGAGACCGAGATGCCGGGGTGCCTGCTGGAGCTGGTGACGCACGTATCCACCTACCGCGCCGTCCTCCGCGCCTGGGAGGAGGGCGACTACTCGCGCCACACCTCCATGCTCCCGTATCCCCGGCAGACGATCACGGAATACCTGGAGCGCCGGTACGCGGAGCTCAAGCACCGCCAGGGGGAGCTGCTGGGCACGGCCCCGTCGCGCCGCGCGGGACCGTCCGCGCCCGCCGGGGAGACGCGCCTCGTGCCGCCGTCGCTCGTGGCGCCGCGCGCCCATCGCCCCGCGGGCGCCGAATGAGCGGGCCGCTCGCGGGCCAGCTGGCCGTCGTAACGGGCGGCGGACGGGGGATCGGGGCGATCATCGCGCACCGGCTCGCCGCGGCCGGCGCGCGTGTGGGGCTGCTGGGCCGCGACCCCGCGGAGCTCAAGACGCGGGCGCACGCGCTCACGGACGAGTTCGGCGTGGAGGCCAAGTTCGTCGCCTGCGACGTGGCGGACGAAGGGGCCGTGGCCCGCGCGTTCGACGGCATCCGGCAGACGATGGGACATCCGCGCATCCTCATCAACAATGCCGGGCAGTCCGCGGGCGTGGCCTTCACGGAGACGACGCGAGCGACGTGGGACCGGATGATCGCCGTCAACCTGACGGGCACCTTCCTGTGCACCCAGCAGGTGCTCCCCGCGATGCTGACGGCAGGGGCGGGGCGGATTGTGAACATCGCATCCACGGCGGGGCTCAAGGGCTACAGCCACACGGCCGCATACTGCGCCGCCAAGCACGGTGTCGTGGGCCTGACGCGCGCCCTGGCGTTGGAGACGGCCAGGCGCGGCATTACCGTGAACGCCGTGTGCCCGGGGTACACGGACACGGACATGGCCGCATCCGCCATCCAGAACCTGGTGGACGCGGGACGGACGGAGGACGAGGCGCGGAAGGCCATCACCCGCGTGATGCCCATCGGCCGCTTGATCCGCCCGGAAGAGGTGGCGTCCGCCGTGCTCTGGCTGTGCGGGGACGACGCGGCGGCCGTCACGGGGCAGGCGATCGCCGTGGCGGGCGGCGAGGTGATGAGAAGACGCTCATGGCACCCGAATCCCGCCGGCTGGAGATCCTGAAC
>DASQZE010000566.1:0-12809 GCA_035638875.1 Longimicrobium sp. | reverse complement strand
GGTGGACCGGTTGACCTACGTCCACAGCCAGAGATCCACGTCTTCCACCCGCTCGCCGATGCGCCCCAGCACGGAGCGGACGATGCGCGGCCACCCCTCCTCGTTCACCTCCCTGGGATACTTGCGGACGAAGCGGAGCCGGTTGCGCACACCCGCGTCGATCACGTCGTGGGTGATGGGCTCCGCCGTGCCGCCGGCGAACACGCCCATCCCGTCCGAGAGCGATCCATCCGCCGCCAGCTCCGAGGCCAGGATCCCCGCCTGCGCCGACGCCTCCAGCACCACCGCCCCGGCCCCGTCCGCGAAGATCGTCACGGTCTTCTTGTCCGCCGGATCCAGGAACTTGCTCATGGCGTAGACGGCGACGACGAGCACGCGGTCGTATCGCTCGTCCGCGCGCAGGTACTTCCACGCCACGTCCAGCGCCGTGGCGAACCCCGCGCAGGCGCTGTTGACGTCAAAGGTGCCCGCATCCGCCCGCAGCCCCAGCCGGCCGTGCAGCACGGAGGCGGTCGCGGGCGAGACGTATTCCGGCGTGTCGGTGGATACGATGAGCAGGTCGACGTCGGCCGCCGTGAGCCCCGCGTCGTCCAGGGCGCGGCGGGCGGCGTGCTCGGCCAGGTCGGCGGAGGATTCGTTGGACGCGGCCCAGCGGCGCTCGGTGATGCCGAGCGTGTTGCGGACGAAGTCGTCCACGTCCTCGCCCAGCGCGGCGCTGAGCTCCGCGTTGGTGACGACCCGCTCGGGGACGTGGCTGCCGGTGCCGGTGATGACCGCGTTACGGAACACAGTGCGTGAGTGCGTGAGTGCGAAAGTGCGAAAGTGCGAAAGTGCGAAAGTGCGAAAGTGCGAAAGTGGCTCGCGCGGTGACCCGGCTTCCTGCGCGCACCGGGCGCCCCCCTCCCCGACCCTCCCCCACAAACTGCGTGGGGGAGGGTTGGGGGAGGGAGAACTGCTCTCGCGGCGCGGTTTCTCCCCCTCTCCACGAGGAACGAGGGGGGAGGGGGCCGGGGGGGTGAGGGACGCAGTTGCAGGCTGTCACCTGTAACCTGTCCCCTGTAACCCGCAGTTATCCCCTCACCGGCCCCGTCGTCCCGCGCACCACCAGCTTCACGGGCAGCGGCTTGCCCGGCCGCGGCACCCAGCTCTCGTCATCCAGCTGCTTGATGAGCAATCGAGCGGCACGGGCCCCCAGCTCGCGGGCGGGGATGCGGATGGTCGTGAGCTCGGGCGTGAGCACGCGCGCCAGCTCGATGTCGTCGCATCCCACGATGCTCATCTCCCCCGGCACCGCCATCCCCGCCGTCAGGCAGGCCTTGAGGGCGCCCGCCGCAAGCAGGTCCGTGGGGCAGAAGACGGCCGTGGGACGCTCCGCCGCGGGGAGCGCAAGCAGGGCCTTCATGGCCGCCACGCCGCCCGCCACCGTGGGCCGCACCCGCCGCAGCCGCGCGCTGCTCAACCCCAGCCCCGCCTTGCGCAGCGCCTGGAAAAAGCCGCGCTCCCGCATCCGGAAGCCGTACACGTCGCTCGCGGGGCCAATGAAGCCCATCCGCGTGTGGCCGTGGCCCATCAGGTGCTCCGCCGCCAGCCGTCCTGCCTCGGGGGCGTCGCTGGCCACGCCGGGAAAGCGCTCCGACGGCTCGTCCACCAGCACCACCCTCAGGTCCGCCAGGTCCGCCTCGGGAATCTCCAGCGCGCCGAAGCCGCCCAGGATCAGCCCGTCCACCTGCCGCGCCCGCAGCGCGTCCAGGTGCCGTGCCGGCGAGGTCTCGCGCACGTCGCCGGGGAGCACGGCGTATCCCGCCTCTGCCGCCACACGCTGTACGCCGGTCACCACGTCCATGAAGAACGGGTTGCTCAGGTCCGGCACCACCACCCCGATGGCGTACGACTTTCGCTGCACCAGCGACCGCGCGACGATGTTGGGCCGGTAGCCCAGCTCCCCCGCCGCCCGCACCACCCGCTCCCGCGTAGAGGCCGAGACGCGCGCCCGCGGATTGCCCCCCAAAACCAGGGACACGGTCGCCTGCGACACGCCCGCCTGGCGGGCTACGTCGTGCGTCGTAACGCGGCGGGAGTCGGAGGGCGGGTTCGGTCGTCGCATGATGATACGTATTAGCTAATACGTATTGGCATCCGACGCAAGAGTCTTGTTCAGAGGATGCGCAATCGTCCCGTGCACGCTCCCCGGCATCGCGGCAGCGGGCTTCGGTTCCGCCCGGCCGGCGCGGACGCCCGTAGTGCGCGGCGCTTGCGCCGGGGTGGCGGCGGGCGGTAGAGTGAGAGCATGGAATACGCATCTGACTCCGGACCGCTGAACGCCGCCTTTGCCGTCGTGGCCATGCTGGCCTGTGCGGTGGTGGCGTGGAAGTCCATCGAGTACGTGCTCGCCGACCGCCGCCGTCGCCGCGAGAACCCCTCCGACGGCGATCCGCGCCTTTGATCGCACGCGTGATCCGATGGCCGAACGTTCGACGGCCCGCCCCTTTGCTGGAGGCGGGCCGTTTTCGTGTGCGTGGCGGCGGTGATTGGGATGATGGGGATTGGGGATGACGCAGTTCGGTGGGCGGAGAGTGGTCGATGTGGCGGGCACCGGGACCCGGCGACTGAAGTCGCGGCACCGAAAACGTGATGTCGGCCTTCGCCGACGGGTCCGGTGGGGTCCGGTGCCGTGCGCGATGTGTGGCCCTCGTCGGGAGAACCCCGCCGCATCCGACCGAGGAATCTGCTCCGCCGGGGCTCGACCGCGGGCAATCATCCATCCACGGAGCACATACGGCAGGAAACTCCGGCGAGGATGAAACGCGGCGGCTCCACGCGCGTATAATGCAGGGCCGGCGTGATCGCGCGGGCGTCCGTGGCCATCGAGGCCACACTCCGATCCATCCTCCACCCATGTCCGAACGGTTTCCCCAGCTCTTCTGGGGCATGATCGCCCTCGCCGTAGGGCTGGTCGCGGCGTCCGCGCTCACGGCCGGCGCCGTGAAGAACATCCGCCGCGCCGACGACGTGATCGAGGTCACCGGCAGCGCGCGGCGCCCCATCCGCTCCGACGCAGCCGTGTGGCGCCTGTCGGTGACGGCGTACGGCGCGTCGCAGCAGGAGGCCAGCGCCAACCTGGCCGATCCCACCCAGCGCGTGCTCACGTTCTTTCGCCAGAACGCCGTCCCCGACAGTGTGCTCACGATGGGCGTGCTGCAGCCCGAGCCCGTGTTCCGCATCCTGGAGAACGGCACCACCACGAGCGAGGTGACCGGCTACCGCGTCACGCAGCCCTTCGAGGTGCGTTCCACGGACGTGAACGGCATCAAGGCGCTCACGCGTCGCGCCGACGAGCTCATCCGCGAGGGGGTGCCGCTCGGCTCCGGCGCGCCCGAGTACCTGTACACCAAACTGGCCGAGGTGCGCACGCAGATGCTGGCCGATGCCACGGACGATGCCCACCGCCGGGCGGAGGCCATCGCGAAGAGCGTGGGGAGCGAGATCGGCGGGGTGCGCAGCGCGCGGATGGGCGTGTTCCAGATCACGCCGCGCAACAGCACCGAGGTGAGCGACTACGGCATCAACGACACGTCGTCGCTGGAGAAGGACATTACGGCCGTGGTGCGGGTGAGCTTTTCGGTGGACTGACGGGCGGAACTGCGGGAACTGCGGGTTACAGGGGACAGCCTGCAACTGCGGGGCAGGACCGGCGAGGCTCGCGTCGCGGGGCACAGTCCGCCCGATCCAATGATACGAGATCGGCCCGCCTCCGTGGCTGGAGGCGGGCCGATTTTTGTACCGTGCGCGGGCGGACCGGTGTGTTGACGGGCACCGGGACCGGGCGATTGAAATCGCGGCATCGAAAACGTGATGTCGGCCTTCGCCGACAGGTCCGGTGGGGTCCGGATGCCGTGCATGGATTCCTTGTCCCGGCGACGGATTTCTCCGCCTGCGCGGACTATTCCGTCACGGGCGAGTGCCACACCGATACGGGCTGCGAGCCGGAACGAAGTTCTCCCCCTCCTGCCCGCGAAGCGGGGGAGGGGGCCGGGGGGAGGGGGCCCTCCGCCGGTGCAGGCAGCCCGCCATCCGGCACGATCCATCTCACCTCCCCCAGGGGTTTTGGGGGGAGGTCGCGAGGAACGAGCGGGTGGGGGCGCCGACGCTGCGCCGCCCCCGTATCCGTATGCGGTTCTCCCCCTTTCCACGAGGAACGAGGGAGGAGGGGGCCGGGGGAGGGCCGGGGGGTGGGGGCCTTACCTCGACTCCGAGCCGTTGGCCTGCAGGGCCAGGTCGCGCACCACGCGGAGCAGGCGCGGATGGTCGCCCTCGAAGTGGTGGCCGCCCCGCAGCTCCACGATCCGTACGGGCGCGGTGCCGAACTGCGGGCAGGCCGCCTTGTCGTCGCCGCGGCCCCACACGCACAGCACGGGCAGGTCTCCCAGCCGCTCCACCTCCGGCCGCGTGGCCCGGCGCGGCGCGCGGCTGGTGCCCCACCACTGCTCCACGCGGAACTCGAACACCGCGTCGTGCGCCAGCGCCAGCAGCGCCACGCCGCCGATGCGCGCCCGCGTGTCCGCCGGCAGCCGGTTCACCATGAACGGCAGCACGTCCGCGCCCATGGAGTATCCTACCAGCACCACCCGCTCCCGTCCCCACTCCGCCGAGTACTGGCGGATGACGGCGTCCAGGTCGCGTGCGGACTGCTCCGGCGACTTGGGGCCCCAGTAGTAGCGCAGCGTGTGCCAGACCACGGAGGGGATGCCCGCCTTCGACAGGTCGCGGGCGACCAGCTTGCCCAGCCCGCCCGCCGGCCCGTCGCCCGTGAGCACGATGGCGAACGCGCGGCCCGTGGAATCCGCGGGCGCCGGCAGGGGGCGCAGGGGGAGCGAGCGCATCCGTCCATCCTCCACGCCGGGTGCCTCCGGAATGCGCACGCGGCTGCACGCCGAGCACGAGCCAGCCGCCAGCAGCGCCGTCATCATCCACCCCGCGAGGCGCCTCATCCGCCCCTGCCGCCGCGGCGAAAGATGCCGCGGAAGCCCCGCGCGATGAGCGCCGACACGTCCGCCGTGATGCGCGGCAGGTTCAGCCCGCCCGGGTACGCCAGGTAGCGCGGCTCCCACACGGGGTGGAACTTTTCCTTGTACGTCCGCAGCCCCTGGAAGTTGTACAGCGCCTCGCCCCGCTGAAAGAGCCAGTTGCCGATGCGCGTCCACACGGGCGCGATGGCGCTCACCTCCAGCCCGGAGAGCGGCGCCATCCCCAGGTTGAAGCGCTGGTATCCCCCCGCCTTGCCCCACAGCATCAGGTTCAGCAGCAGCGCCTCCATCACGTTGCGGGGCGCGTCCGGCCGGTAGCGCATCAAGTCCACCGACAGCTCCGTCCCCCCCGGGCCCGGCCACACCGTCGCGAACGCCACGATGCGGCCTTCCTCCTCCACCACCGCCACGGGAAAGCGCAGCACGTAGTCCGGGTCAAAGAAGCCCAGCGAAAAGCCCTTCTCCGACATCCGCTTCCCCGCCAGCCACGCGTCCGACGTTGCCTGCAGCAAAGGCAGAATGAGCGGCACTTTCTCCACGGGTACCACGCGGAACGTCATCCCGCTGCGGGCAAAGCGGTTCATCACCAGGCGGAACGGCTTCTTCTCCGCCCCGTCCAGGGTAAAGGTGGCCAGGTCCACGAACGCCTCCTCGCCCAGCTTGGCGAAGGTCAGCCCGAAGTCCGCGTACTGGTGCAGCCGGTCCTTGCTCACCTGGTAGAACACGGGGACGCCGCCGTAGTCGTCGCAGCGCTCGAAGAAGCGGTGGATGAGGGACGTGACCGCGCGCGGCTCGCCCACGGGGTCGCCCATGGCCACCCAGGTGCGCCCCTGCACCGCGTACATCAGGAACGCCTCGCCGTCCTCGCTGAAGAGCAGCGTCTTGTCCCGCAGGTAGGCCAGGTACGGCACGGTGGATGGCTGCCGCGCGATGAGCGCCGCCGCGCGCTCCAGCTCCGCGTCCGACGGCAGGACGACGGTCGGCGGGGCGGGGCGCAGCAGGCGCATGACACCGAACGCCAGCAGCAGCACCACGGCCAGCATGGTGGCGCGCAGGGCCCGGGGCGCGTCCTGGTTCAGCGCGAACCGCCACCACAGCTCGTCGCTGTACTCCACGTGCTTGAAGGCAAAGAAGCCCAGCCACACGGCCGCGCCCACCACGGCGACGAGTCCGAAGATCCATCCCGGGGAAAAGCGCGCGTCCCAAAAGTCCGCCTTGCGGTCGAACGCCGGGCGGCTGGCGGCCAGGGCCACGAGCAGCCCCGCCAGCAGCGCCGCCTCTTCGTAGTCCGCCCCCTTGAGCAGCGACGCCGCGATCCCCAGCCCCAGCCAGGTGGCCGCCACCACGAACGACATGTCCAGCCGCCGCGCCACGGCGTTGGAGACGATCAGCAGCCCCACCCCCGCCACGCTGCCGATGAGGTAGCCCGCCTCCACCAGCACCAGCGGCACGTTGTGGTCAATCCACCGCAGCCGGTGCGACTCCGTGGGCGTGGCGCCGCTCACCAGCAGCAGGGCCCCGCCCAAAAAGATGAACATCGCCAGCACGCGGGGGGCGATCTGCAGCGACATCGTCCCGAACCAGCTGCCCCACTTGGCCAGGTGGTGCCTGCGCAGGCGAACCTCGTCGATCACGAGGATCACCAGCGCCACGGCCAGGGGGATGATGTAGTAGATGAGCCGGTAGATCACGAGCGACGAGACGATCTGCCCCAGCGACAGGTACTTCTCCAGCAGCACCAGCATCGTCCCCTCGAACACGCCCACGCCGCCGGGGACGTGGCTCACCAATCCCACGAGCTGCGCGGCCAGGAACGCGCCCAGGAACTCGGCGAAGGTCAGCTCCGTCTTGGGCAGCAGGACGTAGAAGACGGCTCCGGCCAGGGCCCAGTCCACCGTGGAGAGCAGGTACTGCCAGGCCACCATCCGCAGGGGCGGCACGGGGATGTGCCACTTCCACAGGGGAATGGGCTCGCGGCGCACGGCGGCGGCCACCACGTACGCGCCCGCCGAGATCAGCAGCGTCCACCCCGTCACGGCCACGACGGTGGGGCCCAGAAGCTTCTGCAGGGCGGGAAGGGGGGCCACGGCCATGGTCCATCCCGCCAGCACCAGGAACCCCAGCCAGAAGGTGCCCGTGTAGAACACCACGATGCGCGAGATGTCGGACCCGCTGAGCCCCCAGCGCGAGTAGAAGCGGTAGCGCACGGAGGTGCCGGAGATGATGGCGAACCCCACGTTGTTGGCCACCGCGTAGCCGATGAACGAGGTCACGGCCACCTTCCAGTCCGTCAGCCGCTTTCCCACGTAGCGAAACGCCAGCAGGTCGAAGCCGCACAGCACGGCGTAGTTGAGCGCCGTGAAGAGGACGGAAAGGGCGAGGGCGGATGCGGGAAGGTCGTGGATGGCGGTGCGCACCTCTCGGTAGCTCACCTCCGCCAGCGACTTGTTCAGCACCCACACGGCCGCGGCGAACAGCAGCAGCCCCACCGCGGGCGATACCCAGCGCATCGCCCGGCGCAATCCCGCGCTGGCGGTGACCTGGGGCTCGGCGGGCTCCGCGGGATCGGGGGTCTGCAGGGTCACGGATTCGGAAAAACGGGTGTCGGATGGGGCGCGCAATGTAGACCGGCCCACCGCCGCGCGACAGGCGACGCACGGAGGAACGAAAGATCCGCGCCGCGCCCGGCCGCGCCCCCGATTGGGTCCCGGTGCACCATTCTGGTGCACGTCGTCCTGTTCCCGGTGCGTCCCGAAATCGGCGCAAATCGATGCAGCAAAATCGTTTGGACCCGATCGGGTGGATGGGCCCCAGGCTTGCTGTTCGGGCATCCACCCTCAGCGGAGCCTGTCTGCCCCGTTCCCAGCCACACGGGAGCGTCGCCGCGTCCGCATCCCCCGTTCGCAGCAGAGGAGATCGCCATGCGCCGTACCCTTTCCGCCGCAGCTCTCGCCACCTTCGCCCTGGCCGCCTGCCAGGACGCGCCCACCGCCGGTGAGGAAGCCGGCGCCCGTGCCGACGCCCCGTCGCTGTACGTGGTGACGTTCAAGCGCGGCGTGGACGTGGACGGCGCCACGGCCGACCTGGCGCGCACCCGCGGCATCGGCGTGCAGGGCAAGCGCCACCATGCGGCCCCGGGCTTCACGGGCTACATCCCCGAGGAGCAGCTGGCCCGCATCGTGACGGACCCGCGCGTGGAGATCGTAGAGAAGGACCACATCGTCACGCTCAGCCTGCCGGAGCAGCCCAGCGCGCAGGCGCGTCCGGGTGGCGGCGGCGGTGGCGCGCAGAGCACGCCCTGGGGCATCACCCGCGTGGGCGGCGCCGGCGACGGCACGGGCAAGACGGCCTGGATCATCGACTCCGGCATCGACCTCAACCACACGGACCTGAACACCAGCAGGGCCTGCCATGCGGCCTTCGGCTACAACACCCCGGCGGACGGCAACGGGCACGGCACGCACGTGGCCGGCACGGTGGCGGCCAAGAACAACAGCCAGGACGTGGTGGGTGTGGCGGCCGGCGCCTACGTCTGCGCCGTGCGCGTGCTGGGCAACACCGGCAGCGGCAGCTACAGCGGCATCATCGCCGGTGTGAACTACGTGGCCGCCAACGCCGCCAGCGGCGACGTGGCCAACATGTCGCTGGGCGGCAGCGGCACCAACGCCACCCTGGAGGCCGCCGTGGCCGACGTGGCGCGCCTGGGCGTCAAGATGGTGCTGGCCGCCGGCAACAACGGCGTGCATGCCAACAACTTCACGCCGGCCCGCCTGAACGCGACCAACGTCTACACCATCTCGGCGACGGCCAGCAACGACTGCATGGCCTCGTTCAGCAACTACGGCAACCCGCCGGTGGACTATGCCGCGCCGGGCGTGAGCGTCGTCTCCACCCGCAAGGGCGGCGGCACCACCAGCATGAGCGGCACGTCGATGTCGGCGCCGCACGTGACGGGCATCCTGCTGCTGGGCGGCATTCGCGGCAACGGCACGGCCAGCTGCGACCCCGACGGCAGCCCGGACCCGATCGCCAGCCGGTAACGGCAGGTTACGGGTTACAGGTTACAGGTTACAGCCTGCGACTGACGAGAGGCCGGAGCTCCCACGGGGGCTCCGGCTTCTTGGCTATTCGGGAGCGGGATCGAGCTGAGTGGATGAAGGCCGGCGTCGCGACGGAGCGGCTGAAGCCGCCGCAACGACTGCGGAAAGCCTCACAAACTGCGTGAGGCTTCAACTGCGTGAAGGGCGAGGCTGGTCGCCCGTTCGGCGATGTGCACCGGTGCGCGGCTCCCTGAGCGGATGAATCCGCCGCTGGGAAAGCCATAAGCCCCGCCCCGGCCGCTGGCGCGTCCGTGCGGGGCTTCAACTGCTTCTACGACATCCGCTTCCACTGAGGCGTCGCTGGTTGCGCCGGGGCTCGCCCGTGCAGTCCGCGAAGGCGGACTTCGCGATTTTCCAGCGGCGAATTCATTCGCTCCGGCCGGGACTTCGCCATGCTGCTTCATCTTCGCCCTGCTCGGACTTCGCCCTGCTGCCTGCCGCCTTCCTTTGGCCGGGCCTCCCCTCAATCCGCCGCTGCCGCCGGTGCGGGTGCCGGAGACGACGGGGCCGTGCGGGCGCCGGGGGCGCGGCCTCGGTCGATGCCGAAGGTCAGGAAGAGCGTCGCCAGCACCAGCACGGCGCTCCCCATGAACGGGTACCCGTGCCCCAGCGCATCCCACGACCACCCGGCAGCCAGCGGCGCGATCACCCGCGCCACGCCGCCGTAGCTCTGCTGCACGCCCATCACCACCCCCCGCTCGCGCGAGTCGATCACGTGCGACAGCAGCGCCGTCACGCAGGGAAACGTGAACGCCGTCCCCAGCGGCATGCAGGTGATGACGAGGGCCAGCACGACCAGGTTGTAGGGCAGGGGAAAGGCATCCGGCACGCCGATGGGCACCGGGGCCGGGCTTCGCCACAGCACGAATCCCACCCCCGCCGTGATCAATCCGCCCATGATGAACAGCAGCCGCATGCGGTCGCGCGCATCCATCAGCCGTGCCAGCCGCAGCAGCCCCAGCCCCATCAGCGCCGCCACCGCGCAGACCACGATGCGCAGGTCCAGCCGCCCCGCCCACGCGCCGCCCGGCAGGTTCACCGTCATCCCGCCCTGCACGCGCCCCGTGAAAGGGATGAGCATCAATCCCACGCCCAGCACCGTCTGCCCCACGCGCGCCAGCCGCACCTCGCCCAGCCAGTCCACCATCCGCCCCAAAAGCACGGCGCGGGCGATGACGGAAAAGATGCCGGTCCACATGAACACCCAGCCGATGTTCCGCTCCGTGAACCCGAAGTCCGCGGCCAGGAACAGCGCCAGGATGCTGGTGAACCCCGCGAATGCCCCCATTCCGATGGCGTAGATCCAGATCAGGCGCGGCGCCGCTTCGCCGGGGCGGGTGAGCACCTCCAGCACCACCTCGCGCGAGCGGCGGGGGGCGGCGCGCGTCTCGCCCGGCTTGGCGGCCACCAGGGATTCGGCCAGGAAGGCCCACGCGAAGATCATGTTCACCAGGCACAGCCCCGCCGCGATGAGCCCCGGCGCCTCGCGCCCAAACGAGAGGCTGGCCCCGCCCATCACCGGCCCGATGGCCACGCCCGCGTTGGTCGCGGCGGAGAGCCAGCCCAGGCTCTTGGCGCGGTCCCTGGGCTCCGTCGTATCCGCCACGTACGCCTGCACCACGCCCACCGTGCCGCCGCCCGCCCCCTGCACCAGCCGCGATGCCAGCAGGATCCACAGCGAGTCGGCGAAGGCGAAAACGACGTACGCGATGGCGGCCGCGCCCAGCCCCACCAGGAGGGCGGGGCGGCGGCCGTAGCGGTCGGAGACGCGGCCCCAGAGCGGGGCGCTGATGAGCTGCGCGAAGGAGAACGCGGAGACCAGGATGCCCACCCACAGTCCCCCGCCGCCCATGCGCTCGGCGTAGAACGGCAGCAGTGGGATGACCATGAGCAGCCCCACCATGTCCACGAACGCCGTGATCATCAGGACGGCGAGCTTGCTCAGACGGTCCTTGCCTTTACGCCTGGGGATGGATGGGTGTCCGGGGCGAAAACGTACCGGCGGGGGGGAGGGGCGTCAACGTGGGGACGGGCTGTGACTGCGGGTTACAGGGGACAGGTTACAGGGGACAGTGGGCAACGGCGTCGGAGGGATGGACTGCGCCGTCTGCGGAGTCTTCGCACGGGCCGGGCGCCCCCTCCCCGACCCTCCCCCGCAAACTGCGCGGGAAAGGGAGAGAACTACGCCTCGCGCGCAGAAATCCGCCTGCGAACAACCCCTCCCCCGAAGTTGGGGGAGGGGTCGACGGCCGTCGCGAGGAACGAGCGAAAAGGCCGGCGGGGGAGAGGGCTCCCGTCGCATCGCGAAGCGTTGCATCACGACCAGCGGATGACCCCGTCGTAGCTTGTGTTTGGGACCGGGGTTGAATATTCTGCCCAGGCCCGCGCGGGGCTGCTACGCCCTGTGCATCACCGTCGCGGAATCTCCGGAGTTTCGCCATGACCGCCCTCGCCTGCGTCGTACGACCGCGCCTTGCCGCGTGCGCGCTGCTGCTGGCCGCGCTCCCCGCGCGCGCGCAGGAGTTTCGCCCCGCCGCCACGTTCGTGCAGCTGAACGACGTGTACCGCATCGACGCGGTGGAGAACGGCACCGTGGGCGGGCTGGGGCGCGTGGTCACCGTGGCCGACCGCGCCCGCCGCACCTCCGGCGCCCCCGTGCGCGTGCTGCACGCCGGCGACTTCATCGCCCCGTCGCTGGAGAGCCGGTACTTCGCGGGGCAGCAGATGATCGACGCGCTCAACTTCCTTCACGCGCGCGCGCCGCTGATCGCCGTTCCCGGCAACCACGAGTTCGACGAGCGGCGGCCGCAGATGCTCGCCGATGCCATCACCGCGTCGCGCTTTCCCTGGATGGCGGCCAACGTGCGGCTGAACACGGGGAACGCGGCGGCGGACCGTGCGCTGGGCTCGGACACCATCATCACGTCCGGCGGCATGCGCATCGGCATCTTTACCGTCACGTTCATGGACTCGCAGCGAGAGTACGCGCAGTGGGACACGGCCGTGGTGGCGGCGGCCGAGCGGCAGATCCAGGTGCTGGAGACGGAGGGTGCCGACGTCATCGTGGGCCTTACGCACCTGGAGCTGGCCGAGGACCGGGCCATCGCGCGGCTGCGGCGCACGCATCCCAGGCTGCTGTGGATCGCGGGCGGGCACGAGCACTTTCTCATCCACGAGCCCCTCTCGGACAGCACCGCGGCCATCACCAAGGGCGACAGCAACGCGCGCCGCATCTGGCAGGTCGTCATTGGCCGCACCGGCGGGGCCCCGGCGCTCCGGACGGACAGCGTGGTCCTGGATGCGTCCGTGCCCGTGGACCCCACCTACGCGCGCGACGTGCAGGCGAAGTGGGCGGAGCGGCTGCGCGAGAAGGTGCCCTTCTTCGACCAGGTGATCGGCCGGTCCAGCACGCGGATGGATGCCAGCGAAGAGGTGGTCCGCAACCAGGAGAGCGCCTGGGGCAACTACCTGGCGGACGTGATGCGCACGGCGTATCCCACCGTGCCCGCGGACGTGGCGGTGCTCAACGGCGGCGCCATCCGCATCGACGACGCCATCACGGGCGATGTGCGCTGGGAGCACCTGGCGCGCACCTTCGGATTCCCCACGCGGGTGGCGCTGGTGTGGCTCACGGGGCGCGACCTTCGCGAGCAGGTGCTGGAGCGCGGCGTGTCCGGCGGGCGCG
>DASQZE010000565.1:0-3744 GCA_035638875.1 Longimicrobium sp. | reverse complement strand
ATTTCCTGACGGAGCCGCCGCGCAGGCCCTGCCCGTGCACGGACTGTGGCGGCGACCGAAGGATCTACCGTCCCGTGCTCGACGCCGGCCTCTAGCGACGTGCCTTTCCCCGTGCGCGGGAACGCTTGCGCGGGCAGGGGTGTCGCCTCATCAGGTTGGGTTCGTTGCGGGAAGGACCGTGCCGAGGGGCGACGGTCGTGCGGAGGGCGAGGAGATCCTTCGCAAAGACCTGTGCGTGTTGATGTTGCCGGCGTGCGCTCCCTCAGGAAATCAAGCGGGTAGGCGGGATCGATACCAACGGCAGAAGCCCCGTCCGGCGTCGCATGAAGCGGCGCGGGACGGGGCTTCTCGTGGCGGTGCGGATCGAGCCGCCGCTACACGCGCAGCTCCGGCGCCGCGCCGCCGGCGGCGTCGGGGTAGCGGGCCAGCACGGGGGCGACCCACTCCTCCAGGAACTCATCCACCTGCTGCGGCGCGCGGCCCACGTACAGCTCCGGCCGCAGGTCCTCCTCCAGCTCCGCGCGCGTCACCCCGAACGACGGGTCCGCCGCGATGCGGTCCATCAGGTCGTTGGGACGGCCGTGCTGCTTCACCTGCAGCCCCGCTTCAATGGAGTGCACCCGCACCCGCTCGTGCAGGTCCTGCCGGTCGCCGCCGCGCTTGGCGGCGCGCATCATCAGGTTCTCGGTGGCCATGAACGGCAGCTCCTCCATCAATCGCCGCCGGATCATCTCCGGATAGACCACCATCCCCGACGCCACGTTGTGCATCAGCAAAAGCACCGCATCCACCGAGAGGTACGCCTCGGGGACGGCGATGCGCTTGTTGGCCGAGTCGTCCAGCGTGCGCTCGAACCACTGCGACGCCGCCGTGAACGCCGGGTCGATCACGAGCGCGATGGCGTGCCGCGACAGGGCGCCGATCCGCTCGGACCGCATGGGGTTGCGCTTGTACGCCATGGCCGACGAGCCGATCTGGTGCTCCTCGAACGGCTCTTCGACTTCCTTGAGATGGCTCAGCAGCCGGATGTCGTTGGCGAACTTGGATGCGGACTGCGCCACGCCGGCCAGCGTCGCCAGGCAGGCGTAATCCACCTTGCGCGGATACGTCTGCCCGCCCACGCCGTACACCTGCTCGAAGCCCATCTTCTCCGCGATCAGCCGCGTGAGCCGCTCGGTCTTCTCTCCGTCCCCTTCGAACAGGTCCATGAAGCTGGCCTGCGTCCCCGTCGTTCCGCGGGAGCCGTGGAAGCGCAGCGTCTGGATGCGGAACTCGATCTCTTCCAGGTCCAGCAGCAGGTCCTGGATCCACAGCGTGGCGCGCTTGCCGACCGTCGTGGGCTGCGCGGGCTGAAAGTGCGTGAAGCCCAGCGTGGGCAGGTCGCGGTGCGTGCGCGCGAACCCGGCCAGGTTGGCGACCGCCGCCACGAGGCGCCGCGCGACGAGCTTGAGGGCTTCGCGGTGCTGGATGAGGTCCGTGTTGTCGCCCACGTACGCGCTGGTGGCGCCCAGGTGGATGATGGCGCGCGCCTCCGGTGCCTGCTCGCCCAGGTGATGGACGTGCGCCATCACGTCGTGCCGCAGCTGCTTCTCCAACTCGCCCGCGCGCTTGAGGTCGAAGTCGTCCAGGTGGGCGCGGATGGCGTTGATGGCCTCGTCCGGGATGGGCAGCCCCAGCTCCTGCTCCGCCTCCGCCAGTGCCAGCCACAGCTTGCGCCACGTGGTGAACTTGAACTTGGGCGAAAAGATGTACGACATCTCCGCCGAGGCGTACCGCTCGTTCAGCGGATTGGAATATCGGTCGATGGACATCGGTCTGCGTTCTCAAAGATGATCACTGCCCGGCCGCGGCGGCCATCCGGGCACACCGGCCTCGCTGCACCGTCGCACGCCCCGGGGCCCCGGCGAATGAATCCGCGGCAATGACCCGCGATGTCCGCCTTCGCGGACAGATCGTGCCAAGCTGGGTGCTGGTGTAATTGCCGGCTCCCGTCCCCAAAGCAGTTCAACCTCCCCCAGGGGTTTTGGGGGAGGTGCGAGCCTTGGCGAGCGGTGGGGGTGCCTCGATCGCCGCCACTGCGCACCAACTCAGCCAGGGCACCCGCGCCGGCCTACGGCACCAGTTGCGGCCCGCGCCGGCGCGGCGGCTTGGTCCCCGCATCCGCCGGATAGCTCACGGAGGTCAGGAACAGGCCCTCGGGCGGGGCGGGGGGGCTGGTCTCCACGCCTTCCCCGCCGCCCAGCAGCAGGTCGAACACCTCCGGCTCGCGCTGCCCCAATCCCACGTCCACCAGCGTGCCCACCAGGTAGCGCACCATGTGGTGCAGGAACCGGTTGGCGGTGATGTGGAACTCCAGCCCGATCCCCTCCCACGGGGCCCAGCGCGCCTCGTGGACGATGCAGCGGTCGCCGCGCTCCTCCTGGCCGGCCTTGGCGAACGCCTTGAACGAGTGGTCGCCCACGATGCGCTCCGTGGCGCGCTCCATCGCCAGCAGGTCCACGGGGCGCACGAGCGGCCAGCACCAGGGCGCGCGGAAGGGCGAATCCGCCTCGCTCGCCAGCCCGATGCGGTAGATGTACGACCGTGCCGTGGCGTCGTAGCGCGGATGGAAGTACGGCGGCGCCTGCTCCGCCTCGGCCACCCACACGTCGTCGGGGAGCAGGGCGTTCAGGGCGCGCCGCAGGGCGTGCGGCGTCCAGCGCAGGGGCACGTCGGCGGCGGCCACCTGCCCGGTGGCGTGCACCCCGCGGTCCGTGCGCCCGCTGCCAATGACCGCGCAGGGCCCGTTGGTGAGCTTTGCGAGCACGCGCTCCAGCTCCCCCTGCGCCGTGCGCTGGTCCGGCTGGACCTGCCAGCCGTGGAAGCTGCGCCCGTCGTAGTGGACGGTGAATCGGATGCGGTGCCGGTCGGTCGCCATGGGGCGCGAAGTTAGTGGGATGCGCGCGCGCGGGGAAGTGCTGGACGGAGGGAACGGGGGACGAAAGTGCGTTAGTGCGTTAGTGCGTTAGTGCGGAAGTGCGGAAGTGCGGAAGTGCGGAAGTGCGGAAGTGCGGAAGTGCGGAAGTGCGGAAGTGCGGAAGTGCGGAAGTGCTCCGTCTCACGAGTCCTGGATGATTTCACGTCGAGCGGTTCGCGTCGGCTGCTGTCCCGACTTGACTTCAAGTGCGGTTGAAGCTGTAGCCTTGACCATGGACTACGACAATCACCAGCACAGGGTGGGGATGATGAGCACGGGAACGGTTCGGCAGCGGATCGCGGACGAGGTGACCTCCTGGCCGGGAGTGGCGGCGGGGATGGGCTCGCGCGGCGAGTTCTCCTTTACGTATGGAAGACGTGAGATCGGCCACCTGCACGGCGACCGCGTCGCACACTTCGGATTTCCGGCGGACGTGGGTGCGCAGCTTCGGGCGGAGGGGCGGGTCGCACCGCACCCCGTGGCGCCCAACTCCGTAAAGATGGCCTCGCGGATGATGGAGAACGACGAGGACGTGCGCGACGTCATCGCCATGATGCGCATGAACTACGACCGGCTCGTCGCGCGCCTCGGGGCAGGGGATTCCGCGGAACCGGCCCCCCACCCGCCGGGTCAGCAGGCAATTACGCGCGTCGGGGCGCGCGCGGAGCACTAGGAATCGCGTATCCCAAATGATGGCCGACGCCGGTCCCCTCGCGTTGCAAGGCATCGAGGTCCGGTGAAGAAGGTCTCCCCCTCTCCGCGAGGAACGAGCGGGGAGGGGGCCGGGG
>DASQZE010000564.1:0-4408 GCA_035638875.1 Longimicrobium sp. | reverse complement strand
GGGTCCGTGACGGATCCGCTCCCCCTCCCGTACGGGGCAGGCAATCGAGGGTGCCGACAGGTGGTGTACGGGAGAGGGGGCCGGGGGGTGAGGGGCCCGCGCGGACCCGGCGGTCCGGAGCCGTTGCGTTAGGGATGCGCGCCCGCAGGGCCGAGAACGCGGAGGGGCGGACAACGGTACTGCTGTTGTCCGCCCCTCCGCGTTCTCGGCGCCGTTGGCAACAGTTGTATCGTTGCCTACGGCGCGCGCAGCCCGGCCCCCGCTCGCGGGGGACACGCCCAGGAACTGCAGTGCCAAGTAGTTAGTGCCAAGTGCCCAGCAACTGATTCACCTGGCGCTTAGCTCGGCACTCGGCACTCGGACTAGTCACATGGCACTTCCGTTCTCCCGCAGCTCCAGCTCCATCTCCAGCTCCGGCGTGTACATGGTCGCGGGGCGAAAGCGGTAGCCGGCCTTCTGGTACGAGCGCACGGCGGGCCGGTTGTGCGGCTCCACGCTCAGCCAGAGCCGGTCCACCTCCAGCGTGCGCGCCACCTCGGCCGACAGGCGGTTCACCTGCGTGCCCATGCCGCGGCCGCGCACGCGCTCGTCCAAAAAGATGGCGTACTCGCGCACGCCGGCCTTGCCCGTGGGCATGAGCATGGCGTGCCCGGCCAGCTCGCCCTCCACCTCCACGATCAGGTGGGTGCCGTCCGCCAGCACGCCATCCAGCCAGCGCTCGATGCGGGCCGTCCCCTCGGGGGGAAGGCCCTGCGCCGCCCGCTTGGGCTCGAAGGCATCGTAAAAGGCGTCCAGCAGCGCGCGGTCGCCCGGTCGGTAGTCTCGTACGTTGAACACACGTCCCTCCCGGTCCCGGAGGGTTACGGGGAGCGCCATTCCCCGGATGGGCATGGCGGGGGGCGCGGGGGGCTCCAGCGTCATCAGAAGCCCAGCCCGTATCCGCGAATGAGCGGCAGCGCCTGCCGCCGCAGCGATTCCAGCGTCCGCCGGTTGGTGGCCGTGATCTCGTCGCGGCGCGGCACCGGCTTGTGGTCCTCGTCCCGGTCGCGCACCGTCTCCGGCAGCAGCACGGGGGCCTCGCCCTGCCAGCGGTCCAGCCACTCGCGGGGAATGCGGCTGGGCACCTCCTGCCCCGACAGCCCCGCCCACACCAGCGCCCACGCCCGCGGCACCACCTCCCACACGGCGTATCCGCCCCCGCCCGTCGCGACGACCCGCCCCCCGCAGACGGCGTCCGCCGCCTCGCAGACGATCCGCGTGGTCTCCTCGGCCAGCCGCGTCGTCGCGCGCAGGTGCGTGAGCGGGTCCAGCGCGTGGCCGTCGCAGCCGGACTGCAGCACCACCACGTCCGGCCGGTACGCCTCCATCACCTCGGGAATGAGCTTGCGATGGATCTCCAGCCAGGAGTCGTCTTCCGTGAACGGCTCCAGGGGCACGTTCAGCGAGTAGCCGTAGCCGTCGCCCTCGCCCAGCTCGTCCACGAAGCCCGTGCCGGGGAACAGGTAGCGACCGGACTCGTGCAGCGAGAGCGTCATCACGTCGGGATCCTCGTAGAAGATCCCCTGCGGCCCGTCGCCGTGGTGCGCGTCGTAGTCGATGTACAGCACCCGGCCGCCGTGCTCGCGGCGTATCCACGCGATCATCGCCGCCAGGTCGCTGTACACGCAGAAGCCGGATGCGCGGTCGCGGTGCGCGTGGTGCAGCCCCCCGCAGAGGTTGAAGGCGCGCTTCACCTCGCCGCTCATCACCAGCTCCGCCGCGCGGATGCTGCCGCCCGTGACCAGCGACGTGACCTCGTGCATCCCGGCGAAGATGGGCGTGTCGTCCGTCCCCAATCCCCAGCGGTGCGCGTCGGATGCATCGCCGCCGGCACTGAAGCGCTTGACGGCCTCCACGTACGCGCGGCCGTGCACGGCCAGCAGTTCCGCCTCCGTGGCCATCCGCGGCGCCACCATCCGCGCGTCCTTGTCGTCCACCAGGCCCAGCGCCTCGATGAGCGAGATGGTGAGCTCCAGCCGCCGGGGATTGAACGGGTGGTCGGGGCGGAACTTGTAGCCGATGACGGCGGGGTCCCACACCAGCGCGGCGGTCACCCGGCTCACGCGCCACCCCCCAGCCGCAGGTCCGTCTCCAGCGACGGCCATCCCACCTCGAAGCCGGCGGATTCCAGCGCCTCGATCACGGGCCGCGGATCGATGGTCCCCACCTGCACGATGGCCACGCGGCGCTCGCCGGCCGCGGCGGGGGGCACCATCAGCGAGCAAACGTTCACCCCCTGCTCCTCGCCGATCACGCGCATGGCCCGGGCGAGCTCGCCGGGGCGGTCGGAAAGGGCCACCTCGATGCGGGACGACTGCCCCGGCGGGCCCAGGATCTCCACGAACGCGTCCAGAACGTCGCTCTCGGTGATGATGCCCAGAAGCCGCCCGTGCGCATCTACCACGGGGAGCGCGCCGATGCGGCGGCGGCGCATGAGCTTGGCCGCATCTTCCACGGTGTCGTTGCCGCCGATGGTGGCCACGTCGCCGCGCATGACGGCGGAGATGGGCGTCCCTTCCAGGAAGGCCACCCGGCGGTCGTCGCTCTCCGTGAGGGGCGACGGCATGGCCAGCCGCACGTCGCGGTCCGAGACGATGCCGACCACCTCCCCGTCCTGCACGACGGGGAGGTGGCGGATGCGGCGCGCGCGGGTGAGCCGGAGGGCGTCCGCGAGCGATTGCGCGGGGGAAACCGTGACGGGGTCACGGGTCATCCGCTTTTTGACCAGCATGGAAATCTTCTGGAGAGTTGCGAGGCGCGCACCCCGTTCCGGCAGCGGGGACGGGGGCGGCGCGCCCGCGGTCAGGCGAAACGAATCAGAGGTCGATCTTCTGCCCGGGCAGGCGGCCGGCGAACCCGGCGCGGGTGCACACCAGCGAGCCCGCGCCCGTGGCGTCGATCCAGATCACGGCGTTCTGCCCAAAGACCAGCCCCAGCTCCACCACCAGCGGCCGGACGTCGCCCAGGAGGAGAAAGCCGGGCTCCTCCCACTGCTCCGCGCCGGCGCCGGTGCCCTGGGCCAGGGTGCGCCGAAAGGGCACGCCCAGGGAGCGCACGTGCCGCATGAGCTCCTGGTCCGCGGCGCGGTTGTCGTCCGGGGTGCGGGCGATGGACGCCGGGTTGTACGCCGTCACGATGCCGGCGGGGCGAAGCTGCGGGTCGGCGGCGCGCCCCTGCAGGCGCACGTCCAGCGTGCCGGCGGGCATCTCCACCGTCCACACGGTGTGGCGGTACGCCTCCAGGAGCTCGGGGTCGCTCAGGACGGCCGGTGCGATGGACGGGGTCACGTGAGTTTCAGTAGCGGTTTTCCCGGGCGAGTGCCCCGGACGCGTCGTATACGCGAAGAACGTTTGCGGCGCCGTCGTAGTCCGCATCGATCAGCTGGTAGGCAAGGGCGCCGGCGCGGTAGACCTCCACCATGTCGGCGCGGCCGTCGCCGTTGCGGTCCTTCCACTCGGCCACGGGGCGGGCCCCGCCCATGAAGCGGACCATCCGCGGCCGTGCCCCGCCGCCCTCGCCCATGGCGCGAATGCCGGCCAGCCCGTCGTCCGTGCCGCGGAACCACGCCGCCAGCGAGCCCCGCCATCCGCCCGAGAGCTCGGCGGTAGCAGGCATCTGCGGCATGTCACGCGAAGGCGGAGACCAGTCCTGCTGTGCTCCCAGCCGGACGGCCGCGAGTACTGCCAGGGCGGCCACCGCGGCGGCGATCCCGTAGGTGCGTCGCATGGGTCACCTCATTGTTGCGTGTTCACCAACGATACATCGCTACACGGCCTTTGCGCCAGTGTTCCGTTTTTCTCCGTCTGCACCGAGCAGTTTTGGAGCGGATCAGGGCGTGGGGACTGGCGTGTGCGACAGGGGACGGGAACGGATGACAACGGCTTTTGGACGGACGGACGGGGACATGCTTCCCCATCCCCGCCCCTCCCCGGCAAGCTGCCCCCGGGAGCGGAGGAGAAGGACGAGGGCGCAGCACCCGCTGCCTCTCACCCATACGGCGAGCGAGCGCCGGGGTTTCGGATCGATGCAGACGTCGGCGGAAATATCATACCGAATCCCACGGTTCCGTGTGCATCCAACCATCTTGTTTCACGCAGAGGGCGCAGAGAACAGAAGAGAGGACGCAGAGGTCCCAACCGGGTTTTCCGATGCGTCCTCATCTTTTTAGCTCTGCGCCCTCTGCGTGAAATGCAGGGCCCGTCTGCACAAGGAACTTGGCACTTTGGTATCATACCAAATCCGTAAAAACAGTAGGTGGTTAGGAGTGCGGCGTTTACATTGTGGAGGGTCGGGAGCAGTCCTGCTACTACCCTCCCCAGGAGCGACCGCATGAGCCGCCGTATCCGCGTAGAAGGGCATCTGAGTACGG
>DASQZE010000563.1:0-7732 GCA_035638875.1 Longimicrobium sp. | reverse complement strand
AACGCGACCTGTACTTCGCGGCCGGCACGCGGATCGTGTGGGACGTGGACATGCTGCGCGAAGGATGGACCCGCGCCTATCACGCCGGTGATCCGGAGAACCCCATCGTCTTCTGCCGCGGCGCGATCGCCGATGCGGAGCCGGCGCTGCCCGGCTGGCGGTTCAAAGTGGACGAACTGTTCCGGTGAGCGATGCGGAGAATCCCCCGCCGACGGTGCTTGAGGTGATCGAGGCCGACAACTGGCTCTGGGAGCCGGGCGAGATCAAGGTCGTCCCGCTCGGCCGCCCGGCGACCATCGCGAACCTGAGGCGGACGAAGCTCAAGGCCGAGATCGTCAACGGCGAGCTGCACGCCATCGGTCCTCCGGCGGCTCGGGCGGGATCGCGGCCGCCACGCAGGTGGTCCGGGACGACTACCGTGCCGGCGCTCCTTGTGGAACTGCGGATCGGGGGCTGACTGGCGCGGTGACGCGATCCACCGGCGTCGGGCCGTGTCGAGAAGCGCCTTCCCGAGTACGACCCTGCTCCCGCCGATCCGCGGGCGACCTCCTGGCCGAAGCCGATCGTACCCCCCTGCTCGTCCCACCCCCATCCTGCTTGCCCCGGCTCCTCCATCGTGTTCGGCGAACGTGCGGAGCGTGAGGCATTAATCAATAAATTATAGAATATCTATTCTCCCACACCTGCAAAAAGTCGCGCTAAGTCAACGTTTACAGGGGTTTCCGCGCACTCTGCTCGAGTGTGGACCGCGAGGGAACTTCGATGGTTTCCGGGGATAGACTACGGGTACACCGCGCAGGCAGGGACGGCTTTCGGGCTTTCACTGCGTGCCAAACCGAACCCGTTAAGGGAGCCGAGCCATGCCGCGCGTGAACGTGATGGACCAGCCCAACATGGACA
Source organism: Longimicrobium sp. (assembly GCA_035638875.1). Lineage (GTDB taxonomy): Bacteria > Gemmatimonadota > Gemmatimonadetes > Longimicrobiales > Longimicrobiaceae > Longimicrobium. The sequence goes on along the minus strand of DASQZE010000563.1, from coordinate 6,832 downwards.
ACACGGGCCAGACCGCCTGCCACACGCAGATCCAGGATGCGATCGAGGAAGCAGGCCCAAACGGAATCGTCTACTTTCCCGCGGGCAAGTACCTGATCACGAGACCTGTGACGGCGTACGCCTTAGATACGCCTCGTGAGGGGGGCGTCTCATTCCAGGGCGATGGGTGGCAATCCAGCATCATTGTGCGGCTGGAGGCGGACTACCGTGACGGCGCAGCCATCGTTATGAACGGAAGCGCCGTCGTCAACGGATTTCCAAGCAAGGCCGTGGAGGGGGTCGCATGGCGGGACATCTCGATCCTGGGTGCCGGCATCTGGGAGGCAACGCCGGAGATGGACGGCTTCGTGCGAGTCCATCCCTGCGGTGTGGGCTTGTACGCCGAGTTCGTCCTTCGCAGCAGCTTTCGCAACGTCCACGTGCTGGTGGAGGCATCCATGGATGCCATCTACCTGCGCACGGGCTGGAGCAACCACTACAACTTCATCTCCTCCGTGGAGCTGGCGGACCGGCTGTACGGCGAATTGCCGGTCTCGGGCCAAGCCTACCCGGCGGGAACCCGCGCCGGCCCGCCGCTGCTGAAGCACATTCATGGCGGCCCCGGTTCCCGCCGGGGAGGGCTGAACGCAAACGTGTTCGACTGCCTTGTGGAGGGGAGCGTGTGCCGCAGCCATGGCGCCGACCTCCTGCACATCGAGCCGCAGGACTGGATCGGTGAGCCGGAGAACATCCCCTCCCAGGGCAACAACCTGATCATGGGGACCTATGAAGGAACCCGGGCTACGTGGGTGCAGCCGGATGAAGACGATTCAGACAGGTGCCCTCCGACCCAGAACAAGGCAGTCGCCTACTACACGGGATACGCGGTTGTGCTCAAGGGATGCACCCTGCCCTCGCTCCGTGATTTCCACCTGGAGCACACGGCTGGGCTCTACATCGAGAACTGCGAAGCTCCCACTGTCGAGCAGGGCGCTGTGCAGAACGTGACGCTTGCGGGAACGACCCGGGCTCTCATCGACCAAGTCACGGTTTCCAACCTGGTGATCACCGAGAGCTGCTCGTTTACGCGCCTGGGCGCGATCGGCCTGGAGGGAGCCGTGGGCATCTCCAACCGTTCCACGACCACCGTCTCCTTGGGCAGCATGCGCGATCTGAACGAACGGGTCGGAACCGGGGCGGAACCCGTGGAGCGTGTGCGGCAGACGGCGCGTGCGCTCGCCAATCCGGAAAATCTTATTTCCAACGGGGATTTCAGCCGCTGGCTCGGGAACACGCCCGAGGGCTGGCAAGCCCCGTCCGGAACCTGGACATCGATTGCGCTGAATCCGTCTCCGGCAGGCGGCCCCCATGCCCTTGCAACCCGCAGCCGCACCTGCGCGCTGTACACCGGTCCGGGCAGCGGAGACGCGATCGTCTCGCACCCGCTGCCGGCCGAGCTCTTCGGCGTGTGGATCGCCTGCTCCGCATGGGTCTTCATCCCCGGCGACTCTGCCCTTGCGTCGGTGGAGCTCACCTTTCGCCGCGCCACCACCGCTCACGGGGGTGAGATCCGCACGGGACAGGCAACCGCACAGAGGAACACGTGGGTCAGGCTGGAGTCGGTGCTGTGGGCCGACTCGACGAGCACGCTGGACGAGGTGCTCTTGCATGGCGAAGGAGGCGCGGGAAGCCCACGCCACTTCTACGTGGCCGACGTACAGGCCAACGTGGGGCTCACGTCGGCTACACATACCTTCATCCCCCCGGCAAACTCGGCGGAGACGTACCAGCTGGCCGGGCGGCGGATCACCTACGGCACCGCCAAGCCGACCACGGGAACCGCCCGGGTGGGCGACATCGTCTACAACGCCGCGCCGGCGTCTGGTCAGCCCGTGGGATGGGTGTGCACGGCGGCGCCGGCCACCTGGAAGGGCTTCGGCGTGGTGCTGAGCAGCTGACCCGCCACGAGCGCCGCCGGTCCCCGCCGGCGGCGGCCATGGGGCGGGTACGCGATGCGGCGGGGCGGACGGGGGTGCTTGCGGTGGCCGACCCGAACCGGCACTTTCGCAGACGCACCCCTGACGCCCTCCGCTAGACATGCGTCTTCCGCTCTTTCCCATCCCGACGGTCCTGTTTCCGGGCGCTCCCATGCCCTTGCACATCTTCGAGCCGCGGTACCGGCAGATGGTGGCGCACTGCGTGGAAGGGAACGAGCAGTTCGGTTTGGTCTACCACGATCCCGACCGCCACGGTCCGTTCAGCACGGACAACGGCAGCGTGGGATGCGTGGCGCGCATCCTCAAGTACCAGCCCCTTCCCGACGGCCGGTCGCTCATCCTGTGCCGCGGGCTGGACCGCTTTCGCGTGGCGGACGGCATCGAGAGCGGCGCGGTCTACTTCGAGGCGCTGGCGGAGCCGTACGAGGACGAGAAGGAGGACCGCCGCGGGCTGGTGCCGCGCCGCCGCCGCTCCATCGACCTCTTTTACCGGGTGCTGGACGAGGTGGTGCGCTACAAGCAGCCGTTCCCCGAGATCGATCCGTACGCCGAGACGGGCTTCCAGATCGCGCAGGCCATCCGCATCGACCCGGCGTGGCAGCAGGAGCTGCTGGAGAGCCGCAAGGAGCGCGAGCGGCTGGGCCTGCTGGACGACCTGCTGCGCACGGTGCTGGATTCCGGCGTGGGCGGCACCCCCGGCACCGGCGACGGCCCGTTCGGCACCTGAGCGGAAGAAGATGCAGCGCATGCCGTCCATCGGGCGGGCCGAACGCAACGGCCCGCCCGGTTTCGTTTACGGCACCCGCGGCATCGGCGGGGGATGTCGTATCCGCATTTTTTTGAGGGAGGCAAAATCAGCTTGGCTGTTCCTCAAGGTTGCGGGAAGCAGGCCCCGTCTGCGACGGGGAGGCCCTCTCCCCTGCCGTCTTCGCCGCTCGTTCCTCGCGGCTCGCGGCGACCCCTCCCCCAAACTGCGGGGGAGGGGTTGTACTCAGGTCACTTTTGCTTCCTAGATTTTTTTGAGGGAGGCGCATCCACCGGTACGCGGCTGCCACGGCGGAAACCGGCCGAGGTGCATCATCACCGGATCGCGTCTTTTTGGCACTCGATGCGCGACAGCCGCCGGCATTCGGCCCGGTGCCGATGCGCCGGCCGCCGTGCGACGGCGAACTTTCCCCCGACCGACTCGATCAAGGGGCCGTGTACCCCGGGTACGCGGGTAGCCGCCCCCGTCGGCACACCCGGCACAGGCGGGACCCGCCCCCGCCAGCACGTCCGTTTGCAAACATCCGACGCACCGTCAGGAACATGTGGCGACGCGCGTTGTATCTTCCGTGCCCCGCGCCGCTTGCGCGCGGTAGGCACCCCCCGCGTGACCGGCACCCCCACCCGCAGTCCGCCACGATGACCCGTCGCATCCTTTCCGCCGCCCTGCTGGTACCGCTGGCGGCGTGCTCGGACCTGTTCATGGACGTTGAGCGCGTCCCCACGTCGCTCGTGCTCGCGGACTCCGTGGTCACCACCGTACAGGGGCAGCGGCTGCAGATCCCCGTGACGGTGCTGGACCAGAACGGCCGCGCGTTCGACCCATTGCCGAAGTGGGCCGTGCCCGCGTGGAGCACCAGCAGCACCGGCACCATCGCCGCCGAGGGGCGCGAGATCGTGGCCCTGGCCAGCGGCCAGGACATCGCCACCGTGCAGGTGGCCGGCCTGTCCGCCAGCGCCCGCGTGCGCGTGAACCCCACGCAGCTGCGGCTTTCCATCGAATCCATCCAGCTCACCCAGGCCGCCCAGCCCGAGGGCGGCACCGCCCCGCTGGTGCGCGGCCGCGACGCCATGCTGCGCGTGTTCATGCGCGGCGACCGCGAGAGCTTCTACGCCCCCACCGTGCGGGTGCGGGTGTACAGCGGCGCCACCCTGGTGGAGACGCTCACCTCCGCAGCCGTGGAGGTGCCCGTGGCGCTGGACCGGCAGCAGGCGGCGAAGTCGTGGAACGTGCTGATCCCCGCGCGCCTGGTGCAGCCGGGATTGGGCGTGGCGGTGGAGGCGGATCCCGCCGGCGTGGTGCCCAGGGCCGCGGGGAGCACCACCGTGTACCCGGCCGGGGGGGCACCGCTGGCCGCGGACGTGCGCGCCGTGCCTCCCCTGCTGCTGCGGATGATTCCCGTCCACCAGTCGTCCACCGGCACCACGGGCGCCGTGAACGCGGGGAACATGGCCAGCTTCGTGGAGCCGCTCACGGCCATGTTCCCCGTGCAGCAGGTGGAGGTGGACGTGCGCGTGCCCTACACCACCAGCAACACGGCCAGCACCGGCACGGGGTGGAGCAGCATCCTGCGCGAGATGGCGGCGCTGCAGGCCGCGGACGGCAGCACCCGCTACTACTACGGCGTGGTGAACAGCGCCGGCGGCGGCATCGCGGGCATCGGCTACATCGGCTATCCGGCGGCGCTGGGATGGGACCGCCTTCCGGCGGGGGCGCAGACCATGGCGCACGAGCTGGGGCACAACTTCGGCCGGTACCACGCGCCGTGCGGGGGGCCCCAGGGAACGGACCCGGACTTTCCCACGAACAACGCCGTACTGGACGTGGTGGGATGGGACGTGCAGTCCGGCACGGCGCGGTGGACGGGGTACAGCGACCTGATGTCGTACTGCGACCCGGAGTGGATCAGCTGGTACACCTACCGCGCCGTCCTGGACTTCCGCGACGAGTGGGACTGGCCCGCGCCCGCGCAGGCCGCCGCCGCGGAGCCCGTGCTGCTGGTGTGGGGCACCGTGCGCGACGGCGAGGTGGTGCTGGAGCCGGCCGTGGAGCTCACGGCGCGCCCCCGCCTGCCCGGCCGCCCCGGCCCCTTCCGCATCGAGGCGAAGGATGCGGCCGGCGCCACGCTCTACAGCGTCTCGTTCGATGGGGCGGAGGTGGCGGACGTGCCCGGCGGCGAGCGGCACTTTGCGTTCACCATCCCGCAGCGGCTGATGCGCATGGACCGGCTGGCCAGCGTCCGTCTGACGGGCAACGGACGGCAGGCGACCGTCACCCGCGCCGGCGGACCCGTGGACACGCGCGTCCGCCCCGCGACCCCCCGCTTTTCCATCGCGGCGCCGGCCCGCGGCCGGGCGAACGTGGCGTGGGAGTCGGCGCGCTACCCCCTGACGGTGGTCCGCGACCCCCGCACGGGCGACATCCTGTCGTTCGCGCGCGGCGGCGCGACGCAGGTGCGGACGGACGCGCCGGAGCTGGAACTGCTGTTCTCCGACGGTGTGCGCACGACCGCCCAGCGCGTCCGCGTCCGCCAGCCCTGATCCCCATCCCTGGCAATCTTCCGCCGGCCAGCGCGATTCCGCGGCCCGGCGGGTGCACGCCCGCAGCGAGGAACACCGATGAGAGCTGTCTGGATGGGATTGGCCGCCGCCGCGCTGGCCGTTGTGCCGGCGCAGGCGCAGCGGGGGCTGTCCGCGGAGGTGCGCGGCGGCGCGTCCGCGGGGAACTACGCGGGTGCGTCATCGGACTTCGAGGTGGCGCCCCTGCCCTCGGTGAGCGCCACCGCGTCGTACGGGGTGACGGATGCGATTGGCGTGTACGCGGGGGTCAGCCACAGCAGCTTCGGCTGCGACGCGGGCTTCTGCGCGGACCGCGAGATGCGCTTCAGCAGCGGAGGTGTGGAGGGGGGCGTGGAGCTGCGCCTGCCCGTCGTAGCGAGTCCCTGGCTGCGCGCGGGGCTCGTGAGCCACTCGCTGCAGTTCCATTCCGGCGTGGCGCGGGAGAGCGAGGCGCGCGACGGCCAGGAGACCAGCGGCGTGGGATGGAGTGCCGCCGGCGGGGTGGAGCTGCGCCTGGGCCGGCGGCTTTCCGTGACGCCGGGCGTGCGCTACGTTCGCTACGGCGCCGCGGGGGACGACGGCGTGGCCCTGCTGGTGGGCGACGTGGGACTCAAGATCCGGCTGTAGATGCATTCGATGCAGATTTCGCGCAGGAACTTCCTGGCCCGTGCCGCCCTGGGCGGCGCCGCGCTCCTGCTTCCCGTGCCCGCCTGCGCGCGGCCGGGTGCGTCCGCGCTGGCCGCGTTCGACGGGCCGGGCGACGCGGACCGCGAGCGGCTGGCGTCGTGGCTGCGCACGCTGCGCTCCGAGGGCTTGGCGGTTGCGGGTGTGCCGCTGGGGCGGGCCGTGGCGCGCGTGGGCGAGCTGGCGCTGGGCGCGCCGTACGCGGCCAACACGCTGGAGGCGTACCTGGCCGCCGGCGGATCGCCCGCGGCGGAGCCGCTGACGCTGCACTTGCTGAAGTTCGACTGCGTGTCGCTGGTGGAGGCGTGCCTGGCCGTGGCGCGGACGGTGGCGGCGGGCCCGAATGCCGGATGGGACCGGTTCGCGGCGGAGACGGAGCGGATGCGCTACCGGGGCGGCGTGCGGCGCGACTACGCCAGCCGGCTGCACTACTTCAGCGAGTGGATGGCGGACGGCGCGCGGCGCGGGCTGGTCCGCGACCTGGGCCCCGCGCTGGGCGCCCGGCCGGATGCGCGGCCCCTGCGCTTCATGTCGGAGCACCGCGCCAGCTACGCGGCCCTCGCGGACGACGCGTCGTTCCGGGCGGTGATGGCGCACGAGCGGCGGCTGGATGCGTCGCCGCGCAACCTGGTGGCCAAGGCGCGCATCCCGGAGATCCAGGACCAGCTGCAGACGGGCGACGTGCTGGCTTTCGCAACGCCCATCGTGGGGCTGGACGTGACGCACACGGGGCTGGCCTACCGCTCGGCGGACGGGGTGATGCGGGTGCTGCACGCGCCCCTTTCCGGCGGCGTGGTGCAGGTGAGCCCGGGGACGGTGGCGGACTACGTGAACGGCCTGCGCAACGC
>DASQZE010000562.1:0-3291 GCA_035638875.1 Longimicrobium sp. | reverse complement strand
GATGACGAGCGACTCGGGGTTCAGGTAGTCCTTGAAGTCGCCCGCCTCCTCGGCGGGGTTGGGCAGGGTGAACAGGCGGTCGTACAGCCGCACCTCGCATTCCAGCGCGTGCTCCGCGCTCACCCACTGGATGGTGCCCTTCACCTGGCGCCCGTCCGGCGTGGTGCCGCCGCGCGTGGCGGGATCGTACGAGCAGCGCAGCTCCATCACCTCGCCCGACGCGTCCTTCACCACCTCGTCGCAGCGGATGACGTACGCATACCGCAGCCGCACCTCCGCGCCCGGCGCCATCCGGTGGAAGCCCTTGGACGGGGTCTCCATGAAGTCGTCGCGATCGATGTAGATCGTCCCCGAGAAGGGCAGGGGACGCGACCCGTCCCGGGGCACGTCGTGCGGCCACAGGGGCGCGTCGAAGACTTCCGACTCGCCCGCGGGATAGTTGGTGATCGTCACCTTGAGCGGCTTGAGCACGGCCAGCACCCGCGGCGCCCGCGTGTTCAGGTCGTCGCGGATGGCGTGCTCCAGCTTGGCGAGGTCGATGCGGCTGTTGAACTTGGCCACGCCCATCCGCTCCCAGAACGAGCGGATGGCCTCCGGCGTCACCCCGCGGCGGCGGAACGCGGCGATGGTCGGCAGCCGCGGATCGTCCCAGCCGCTCACGTATCCGCCCTTCACCAGCTCCAGCATCTTGCGCTTGCTGGTGATGGTGTACTCCAGCTCGCCGCGCGCGAACTCGTACTGGTGCGGCCGCGCCGGCGTGCCGCCCTCGCCGCGGACGAAGTCCTGCCAGTGGTCGATGGTCCAGTCGTACACCGCGCGGTTGTTGTCGAACTCCAGCGAGCAGAGGGAATGCGTGATTCCCTCGATGGCGTCCTCGATGGGGTGCGCGTAGTCGTACAGCGGGTAGATGCACCACGCGTCGCCCGTGCGGTAGTGGTGCGCGTGGCGAATACGGTACAGGATGGGATCGCGCAGCAGCATGTTGTTGCTGGCGAGGTCGATCCGGGCCCGCAGCACGTGCGCGCCGTCCGGGAACTCGCCCGCGCGCATCCGCCGGAACAGGTCCAGGTTCTCCTCCAGGGGCCGGTCGCGGAACGCCGTCGGCCGCCCCGGCTCCATGACGGTGCCGCGCGCCTCGCGGATCTCCTCGTCCGACGCGCTGTCCACGTACGCCAGCCCCCGCTGCACCAGGAACTCGGCGAAGCGGTACATCTGCTCGAAGTAATCCGCCGCGTACAGGGGCGTGCCGCCAAAGTCCGCGCCCAGCCACCGCACCGTGTCGACGATTGAGTTCACGTACGACACGTCCTCCGTCTCCGGGTTGGTGTCGTCGAAGCGCAGGTTGAAGCGCCCGCCCGTTTCCTGCGCGATGCCGTAGCTCAGCAGGATGGCCTTGGCGTGGCCGATGTGCAGGTAGCCGTTGGGCTCCGGGGGAAAGCGTGTCACGATGGTGTCGTACCTGCCCGCGCGCAGGTCTTCCGCCACGATGGAGCGGATGAAGTCCAGCCCCTCGCGCTCGGCGAATGCTTCGGCGCCGGGCCGCGGGTCGCTCTCGCCCCTGGGTTCGATATCGGTCACGTGACGATTCTTCGGTCGATTGAACGGATGCGGATCCGCACGATGCGCGGCCCTGCTAGGGAATCCCGCCGGAAACCGTGTAACCTAACGTACACGGCAATTCGCTACAACGCCGTATCCCTTTGGTTTCGCGTACCCGCGCGCTGGGTGATCACGGCGAATCCGTTTCGGCGGGGGCGGGCGGAACCCTGGACAGGGCGAATGAATTCGCCGCAACGACCACACGAAGTCCGCCTGCGCGGACAGTCCGTCGTGGGCGAGTGCCACGCCGGCACGAACGCCGTGCACGCACTGGTTCTCCCCTCTCCGCGAGGAACGAGCGGGGAGGGGCCGGGGGAGGTGCCGGCGCGATCCATCCTTCGCCAATGAAGTTCACCTCCCCCAGGGGTTTTTGGGGAGGTCGCGAGGAATCGAGCGGGAGGGGGGCGCCCGCCGGGAGCTCGCCGGTGTGCACAGGACAATCCCAAACACGCACCGCCCGGCACGGCTGGTCGGATTATCCGGGAATGCGTAGCTTGTCATGCTACGTAGCATGATTATTCTGCCGCACGGAAGAATTGCGGCGTTCCGCTAGACGACATCCACCGACCCCATGCCCGATTCCATGCGCGTACGCTTTGCCCCCAGCCCCACCGGCTACCTGCACGTGGGCGGCGCCCGCACGGCGCTGTTCAACTGGCTCATCGCCCGCAAGCTGGGCGGCGTGTTCGTGCTGCGCATCGAGGACACCGACCGCGAGCGCAGCACCGACGCCAGCACGCGCACCATCCTGGAAGGCATGGAGTGGCTGGGGCTCACCTGGGACGAGGGCCCGTTCTACCAGGCCGACGGCTTCGGCCGCCACAAGGCCGAGGCCGAGCGCCTGCTGGCGGACGGCAAGGCGTACCGCTGCTTCTGCACGGTGGAGGAGCTGGCCGCCAAGCGCGGGCTGCTGGGCGACGAGTACCGCTACGACCGCAAGTGCCTGTCCGTTTCCCGCGACGAGAGCGACAGCCGCGCGGCCGCCAGCGAGCCGCACACCATCCGCTTCCACGTTCCCGAGGGCACGACGGCGTGGGACGACGTCGTCCATGGCGAAACGCGGTTCGACAACGCCAGCATCGACGACTTCATCATCCTGCGCACGGACGGCACGCCCATCTACAACATGGCCGTGGTGTCGGACGACATCGACATGCGCATCACGCACGTCATCCGCGGCGACGACCACATCGCCAACACGCCCAAGCAGATCCTGCTGTACCAGGCCCTGGGCGCGCCCGTCCCCGCGTTCGGCCACCTGCCCATGATCCTGGGCCCGGACGGCAAAAAGCTAAGCAAGCGCCACGGGGCCACGGCCGTGGGCGACTACGCGCAGCTGGGCGTGCTCCCCGAGGCGCTCTTCAACTTCATCGCCTTTTTGGGATGGAACCCCGGCGACGAGCGCGAGGTGATGGAGAAGGACGAACTCGTCCAGGCGTTCTCGCTGGAGCGCATCAACAAGAAGGGCGCCATCTTCGACACGGAAAAGCTGTTCTGGATGAACGGCCGCTACATGGAGAAGAAGCCCGCCGCGGAGCTGCTCCCCCTCGTGGCGCCGCTGATGATCGAGGAGGGGTTGATCGGCGAAGCGGAGGTGGAGGGGCGCCGCGACTGGCTTCTGCACGTGGTGGACCTGCTCAAGGTGCGCGCCCGCAAGGTGGAGGAGATCCGCGACCAGTCGCGCGTTTTTTT
>DASQZE010000561.1:0-3340 GCA_035638875.1 Longimicrobium sp. | reverse complement strand
TCGCGGCACCGAAAACGTGATGTCGGCCTTCGCCGACAGGTCCGGCACGGGCGAGTGCCGTGGGGTACGCGGAGGACCGCCGACCAGGCGCGGCGCACGGTCGTGGCGCTCGCGGGTGCGCAACGACGTCGCCCCGCACGTCACGGTGACGATACTCCGCGCATCACGGGGTGAATTCTCCCTCCCCCGCGCCGTTTGCGGGGGAGGGTCGGGGAGGGGGGCGCTCCGCCCACGGCGTGAATGCAGCCACGCGGCAGATCCATCCTGCCGAAGTTCCGTCGCTGTCCAATCACCCTCCGCATCACCCCTCCGTAACGATCCGTCCGCGCCTCCATCCGCATTCCGCCAGGAAGAACAGCTGATTCCCACGCTGGCGCCAAACCTGCAACGCACCGCGCTCTCTCCCGGGGAGAATGCGCACGGGGACGGGGATGACGATGACGGGCCGCGCGCCCGCCGGACACACGCCGCACGCCAGATGGCATCCAGAAAAGAGAAGGAGCGGAAGGAGGACATTGAAGACCCCCTGCGCGTAAAGGTGCGTGGCATCACCCAGAAGAACGGGGCCCGCAACGTGGCGGTGGCCTACCACGACTACGAGACGCGCACGGCCTGGAGCTACCGCGGCGACGAGTGGTTCCACGCCGCCAGCACCATCAAGGTGCCCGCCCTGGTCGGGGTCTTTGGCGCCATCCACACGGACGAGCTGGCGCTCAACGCCCGGGTGCACGTGCGCAACCGCTTCATCAGCGTGGCCGACGGCAGCGCGTTTCGCGTGGGCTCGGCCCGCGACGCCAACGCCGAGGTGCAGCAGGCCATCGGCAAGACCATGAAGGTGCACGAGCTGGCGCACCACATGATCACCACCAGCAGCAACCTGGCCACCAACCTGCTCCTGGAAGTGGTGGGGATCGAGAAGATCCAGCGCACCCTCAAGGAGCTGAACCTGGACGACGGCGTGGAGCTGCGGCGGGGCGTGGAAGACGAGCGGGCGTTCGATGCCGGCATCAGCAACCGGTGCACGGCCGACGGGATGCTGCGGGTGCTCCGCAAGATCGAGGAGGGCAGCGCGTTCAGCCGCCAGGCGTCGGAGCAGATGCTGGAGATCCTGCACGCGCAGGAGTTCCGCAGCGGCATCCCGGCCGGGCTGCCGGACGACGCGCGGGTGGCCAACAAGACGGGGGAGATCAGCACGGTGGCCCACGACGCGGGGATCGTATACCTGCCCCGGCGCAAGCCGTACGCGCTGGTGGTGCTCACGGAGTGGGACGCGCAGAAGACGGCGGGGCGCCACGACACCATCGCCAGCATCTCGCGCGCCGTCTATCAGCACCTGACCGGCAAGGCCGATGGCTGACCGGGGAAGGCATCCGCTGCGGGTGGTGGACGGGCTGGAGCTGGACCGCGCGCACCGCGCCGTCCTGCGCCCCGGCGAGCTCATGGAGGGGCGCGACGGGCGCCGCCGCCGGCTCCCCCGCTGGTTCCTGGAGGTTCCCAGCTGGGAATCGGCGCTGGAAACGGACCTGAGCCCCCACTTCAAGGTGTGGGAGTTCCTGAACGTGGACGTGCGCGAGCACCAGATGCAGCGCATGGAGTGGCCGCGCTACCTGCCGCTGGCCGTGGGATTGCTGGCCGCCGCGCTGGAGGTTCTGCGCGGCACCGCGGGGACGTACGTGCACATCGCCGCCAACGGGGGCTACCGCAGCCCCTCGCACCGGCTCACGACCCACGCGGGGCCGCACGTATGGGGCACGGCGGCCAACATCTACCGCATTGGCGACGACTGGCTGGACGCCGAGCGCACCATCACCCGCTGGAGCCGGATTGCCCGGGGGCTGAGCCCGGCCGTGTGGGTGCGGCCGTACGGGCACGGGATCGGCGAGACGGACGACCACCTGCACCTGGACGTGGGTTATGCGGTGGTGGCCCCCCACGGCGGGGGCGACGAGAAGGACGTGGCGGAGGCGGAGCCGCTGTGGGGCGAGGACGAGACCGAAACCGATGAAGGCTGAATGGCGGATTTGAACAAGAAGGGTGGCTCCCGAGGCGGCGCTACGCGTGCGGGCGAGCGCCTGGAGCTGGCCGCCATGGGGATGGAGGCGGAGTTCTCCGTGATGGTGGACGGCGAGCCCACGCGCCCCGAGGACATTTTCGGCAGCCCGCGCGCGTTCGTGCGCGGCAACCTGATGCACCGGCAGGGCACCTCGTACCACCTGCCCACGGGCGGGGCCGTGTACTTCGACACGGGCGTCATCGAGGTGGCCACGCCCGTCATCGAGATCGACCGGGGCGCCGCCGCGCGCGCCGGGCGCTCGCTGTGGGAAAGCATCCTGTACCTGCGCGAGGAGCTGGACCACTGGGAAAGCCGCACGGGCCGCGACATCCGGCTCACGGGCTTCAGCACGCACTACAACGTCTCGTTCGAGCTGCCCGCGCACGAGCAGGGGCGCAGCCGCACGGTGCGCAAGCTGGCCCTGCTGCTGTCCTACATCCTTCCCGCGCCGGTGATGCTGCTGGCCACCAACAAGCGCTCCACGGGCGTGGGCGTGCGGCCGCGCGGCGACCGCATCGAGATCACGGCCGACTTTACCCCCAGCGCGTCGCTGATGATCGCCACGGGCACGCTCATCGTGGGGATCGTGCGCGAGGTGATGACGTGGCCCTCGTTCGAGCTGGACATGCTGGATCAGATGGGCATCCCCGTGATCGCGGGGTACACGCCCGTGAAGCACACGTCGCGCAAGGGGTGGCTGGCGCGCAACGACTGCTATCCCGCGGACCCGTTCGCGGCCGACATCGACGAGACCCCGTGGGCCACGACGGACGGGCGGGAGCTGAGCCTGCGCAGCATCGCCGGCCTCATCGTCAAGCACTTCTGGCACCCCATCCGCCGCGTGAGCGACCCGTGGACGTTCCGGCTCATCGGTTCGGTGATGCGGGGGCGCGCGCCGTCGCTGCTGGACCTGGACGACCGGCCGCCGGAGTACGAGGACGTGGGCCGGCTGTGCACCTGGGACAACCTGTTCCCCGAGAGCGAGCTGAGCCGGTCGCGCTACGAGCGGGTGCTCATCCGCGCCATCAGCGGGCAAAAGCTGACCATGCACGGGCGCCGCTTTACGCCCACGGGGATGAAGGGCTGGTCCGCCGTCGTCTTTCGCGCGGACGACGACCGCTCGCGCCACGTGTTCGGCATCGACTACCTGCTGGGGCACCTGCAGGACTGGGAGCGGCCGGCCGCGCGGGGGGGATGACGTGGACGTGGATGTGGATGTGGATGTGGATGTGGATGTGGATGTGGATGTGGATGTGGATGTGGATGTGGATGTGGATGTGGATGTGG
>DASQZE010000560.1:0-9669 GCA_035638875.1 Longimicrobium sp. | reverse complement strand
CGGCGCATCGGCACAGGCGGCAGACGCGGCAACGAGCAGGAGGAGAAGACGAGCGCGCATGAAACCCTCTATGAAAGGACGTGGGATGATGCCGATCGGGAGCGCGCACGGCGTATCGGCCGAACGCGCTGGGGGATGCTACAGCAGCGTGCGCCCCGCCGCATCGAACGCCGTCATCTCCGCGGATGCGGACGGCGAGCCAGGATACTCGCCGCGGAGCAGCGACCAGACGAGCGTATCGCGCCTCCCGCCGTCAACGCCGCGCACGTTGCCGCGGAGCGTCGCCTCCAGCGTATAGCCCAGCTTGCGGGGGATGGCCGCGCTGCGCTCGTTCGCCGGATCGCAGCGGATCTCCATCCGCTCCACGCCGTGGATCTCGAACGCCGCCCGGGTGAGCGCGGCCGAGGCCTCCGTGGCGTACCCCCGCCCCGCGTGCCGCACGTTGATCCAGTACCCGATCTCCAGCACCCCATCGCCCACCCGCAGGTGCATGCCCGTCCCGCCCACGACCTCGGATTCATCCGGGGTGAAGATGGCGTAGATGTAGTCCTTGTCCAGGTCGAAGCTCGCGCGGAATGCCCGCAGCCGCTGGACCTTGGCCTCCAGCTCCTCCGGCTCGGCGTGCACCCACGGCATCCAGGGGCGCAGGTGGTCCAGGCTGGCCGTGACGGCGTCCGCCAGCAGCGGCGCATCGGACGGCTGCCAGCAGCGGAGCACCAGGCGGGGCGTGTGGATGCGGTACGCGGGACTGGGCACGGGATCGATGGGGATCTGCGGAGATTGAAAACGTCGCGGACGGCGGAGCTGGAAGAACGCGGAATCGAGAATAGCGTGCGGACCATCCGCCCGAAAGCGGGCTACGGCAGCGTGCGGCCCGCCGCGTCGAACGCCGCCATGTCCGCGGATGCGGACGGCGACGACGGGTACTCGGCGCGAAGCAGCGACCAGACGAGCGTGTCGCGCATTCTGCCATCCACGCCGGGGACGTTGGCGCGAAGCATTCCGTCCAGCGTGTAGCCCAGCTTGCGGGGGATGGATGCGCTGCGCTCGTTCTTCGGGTCGCAGCGGATCTCCATCCGCCCCACGCCGTTGATCTCGAACGCGGCGCGGGTGAGCGCGGCCGCGGCTTCCGTGGCGTAGCCCCGGCCCGCGTGCCGCACGCTGATCCAGTAGCCCAGCTCCAGCGCGCCTTCGCCTACGCTCCGGTGCAGGCCGATGCCCCCGACCACCTCGCCCTCGCCGGGGGTGAGGATGACGCAGGCGTATTCCTGGTCCGTGTCGAAGCTGGCGCGGCGAACGCGCAGCCGCTGGATGCGCGACTCCAGCGGCTCGGGCTCGAACCGCGCCCACGGCATCCACGGGCGCAGGTGGTCCAGGCTCGCCGCGACCGCATCCGCCAGCATCGGCGCGTCCGCCGGATGCGGGCAGCGGATCACCAGGCGCGGCGTGTGGATACGGTACGCGGGACCGGGCACGGAACGGGGGGCGGCAGGTTGATCGGAGACGCTCAGCGATCCTGCCGCTGGTACGACAGCACCACGTCGGGATCGCGGAACCAGCGCAGCTCCATCCCTTCGCTCGTCATCTGCCCCGTCAGGTGCGGGCCCGCAATGCACAGGGCGCGGGGATCGCAGACGAAGGAGAGCTCGATGGTGGACCCGTCGGTCTCGTACGTGTACTCCTCGTCGTAGGTGACCGTCGTGTCCCGGGGCCCGGGCGAGGGGAAATCGAGGTGCTCCGTGACCTCCCGGCGGGCGGTCGCGTCCGGCTCCAGCCAGAGCCGGTCTTCCAGGATCCGGATCCGCACGGCGTCGGTCTCCAGCACCACCGGCGGCTCTGTCCGCAGCACGAAGCGGGCGGCCGGGGCCGACGGATGGACGAGGCTGTCGCACCCGGCAAGGGCGGAGGACAGCACGGCAAAGACAACAAGGCTACGGATCATGGGCGGTCTCCCGGTCGAAAATGTGAAAAACATTGGGCATCTTCCCATGAACGCCGCACCCGCGCCCTCCGTGACACCCGGCGCGGTCCGCGTCGTCAGGATTCCGCCGGCCCGGCGATGATCAGCCCCATGATCACGTCGTCGTCGTATTCGCCGTCCAGCTTGCGGGCGCGGCGCTTGAGGCCCTCGCGCCGAAAGCCGAGCGACTCGTACAGGGCGATGGCGCGCGTGTTGGAGACGAACACCTCCAGCTCGATGCGCTCCATCCCCTGCCGCCGCGCCACGCCGATGGCCTCCGTCATCAGCCGGCGCCCCAGCCCGCGGCCCCGCGCCTCCGCCAGCAGCCCGATGCCCAGCCGCCCGCCGTGGGTGAATCCCTCCCGCCCGTAGCGCTCGATGTCGCACCAGCCGGCCACGGTGCCCGCCGCGTCCACGGCCACCAGGTGAACGCCGCCGCCCCCGAGCACGTGGTGGATGAACTGCCGCGACATCTCCAGCGGCGGCCCCTCCACGTAGCCGATGTAGCGCCGCTCGCGCGCCACGGCGTCCACCGCCCGGTTGAGGCCCTCCACGTGCGCCTCGCCCGTGGGGACGATGCGGATCTCATCCACGGAGGTCCGCTTCCCGGTCCGCGGACCCCGCACGCGGCGGCTGCGTCATCGAAAGTGGGAGGGAGAAAGGGTCATCCCGCCGAGCTGGGCGCGCTCGGCGATCTCGCGGAACTCGGGGTTCTCGACCGTGTGGGCGCGCTGCTTCTCGATCGTGGCCTGCAGCATGGCCCGGCCCATGTCGTCGCCGGAGATGTACAGGCTGCGAAAGCCGCGCAGCAGGCGCATGGCGGGCGCCAGGGCCTGGTACAGCCGCGGCGAGCTGGTGGACGGCTCGCCGTCGATGAACCCCGGCCGCCAGCAGACGGCGTCCACGAGGGCGATCAGGTCGCGCTCGGTCTCTGCCTTGACCCGCGACCACATCATCCGGCTGTCCAGCCGCGTCCCCCGCCCGCTGATGAAATGGAACGCCGCGCCCGGGCTGCGCTGCCGGACCATCCGCGCCGCCGCCATCGCGTAGTCGTACGTGATCTTCCTGTACTCCGCCTCGCCCGGCACCTGCCGCACGGACGTCCCCAGGCACCAAAGGCACGCGTCGATGCCGTCGAACGCCTCCGCGACCGGGCCGTAGTCCAGGAAGTCGCCGTGGATGATCGTCCGCAGCCTGGCGTGTTGCCGCTCCAGCGGCCGCCGGACGATCGCGCGTGCTTCCGTGACGATCGGGGCATCCAGGCAGGCGCGCAGCACGCTCCCGCCCGCCGCCCCCGTCGCGCCGAAGACCAGTACCTTCATGCCAGCCGCTTTCCGAGAGAGTGCCGGGCCGGTTCACGGCACCCGGGAACTTGGGGGGACGGGGATCGATGCCGCGCGCCGGCTCACCGCCTCGCGACGCGGGCTCCGGCGCGGCCCGGCCTCGTGGATGATCGGGGATTGTGGGGGATGAGATGAGTGCAAGGCAGGCAACGTCCCGCCGCGCCACGGTGTTCCGATCCGGACTGCGAATCGAACCGCCCGCTGAACGTGACCAGGTATCTTTATTGTCGGCGCAGGCCGACAGCGTGAAGTTGTAGCCGCGAATTCATTCGCTCCCGTGTTGCCGGTCCGCCCTTTGCTTGGCCCGCCCCCGACCCGCCCGCGAATTCATCATTCGCTCCTGCCCGGCCCGGACCCGCGGCTGGATCTCTGCGAGCCAGTTGGGCCCCCACTCCATCGCCAGTTCCAGCCCCGTGTTCAGGAGTTCGGGATCTTCCGCCTTTCCACTCACTCGTCAGGGTCGATGCGGTCCCAGCCGCGCACGTAGCGGAGCACCGTGTGGTTCTGCACGCCGCCGAACCAGCGGTCGTGCATGGCACGGCCCTCGGGCGTGTTCGTAAGCCACTCGCGGAACGCGCGCGGGCCCTCCATGTCCGGCCAGAACGCCTCGTTGGCGTACTTGGGACGGCCGGTGGCGGCGCGCGGCTGCAGGTAGGTGCCCGTAAAGCCGTCGGCCAGCAGCCACGTGCTGCGCTCCACGCAGCCAAAGCGCCGCGCCGCCTGCGCCAGGCCCGTATCCAGCCACTCCACGAAGTCGCGCTCGGCCAGGCCCTTCTTTACGTCGAACAGGTGCACCACGCGGATCATGGCTTTCTCCCCCGTACGAGTTGAACCAGCTTGCGCAGCGGATCGTAGTGCCGGTCCGCCACCCGCTCCTTGAGTGGGATGATGGCGTTGTCCGTGATGGTGATGTGCTCCGGGCACACCTTGGTGCAGCACTTGGTGATGTTGCAGTAGCCCAGGCCGTGCTCGTCTTTGAGCTCCGTCACCCGGTCCTCCACGTCCAGCGGGTGCATCTCCAGCGCGGCCGCCTGCACGAAGAAGCGCGGGCCGATGAACTCGCCGTGCTTGTGGTGGTCGCGCAGCACGTGGCACACGTCCTGGCACAGAAAGCACTCGATGCACTTGCGGAACTCCTGCACCCGGTCAACGTCGCGCTGGTCCATCCGCCAGGTGCCGTCCGGCGCATCCGGCGCGCGGGGCTTGAACGGCTTGAGGCGCTTCTTGGCCTCGAAGTTCCAGCTGACGTCCGTCACCAGGTCGCGGATCATGGGGAACGTCCGCATGGGCTCCACCGTCACCGGTTTGGCGAGGTCCAGGTCGTTCAGCCGCGTCATGCACATCAGCTTCGGCATGCCGTTCACCTCGGCCGAGCACGAGCCGCACTTGCCCGCCTTGCAGTTCCACCGCACGGCCAGGTCGTTGGCCTGGTCCGCCTGGATCTGGTGGATGGCATCCAGCACCACCATCCCCTCCGACACCTCCGTCGTGTAGTCCCGCAGCTCGCCGCCGGCGGAATCCCCCCGCCAGATGCGAAAGGTGGCCGTGCGGCGCACGCTGGAGGCGGACTTGTCGCTCTTGGCCGCCGCCGCCGCGCCCGCGCGCACCGAGGCCATCCCGTCCCCTGTCGCCCGTCCCGCTGCCGTCTCGACCGTGCTCATCGGTTCTCCTCCACGATCTGCTGCAGCTCGGGCGGCAGCGGGGGAATGGGCTCGCGCGTCATCCGCATCTCGCCGTCGGGGCCCCGGCGCAGCACCAGGTTGAAGGTGCCGTACGCCTCGTCCTTCTCCGGATGATCGTCGCGGAAGTGGCCGCCGCGGCTTTCCCGGCGCTCCAGCGCGCAGCGGGTGACCGCCTCCGACACCGTGAGCAGGTTGGGCAGGTCCAGCGCCGTGTGCCAGCCGGGGTTGTACTCTCGGTTGCCCGCCACGCCCACGCGCGATGCGCGCTCCTTGAGCGCCTGCAGCCCCTCCAGCGCGCGCAGCATCTCGTCCTCGCGCCGGACGATGCCGACCAGGTCCTGCATCATCTCCTGCAGGTCGTGCTGCACGGCGTACGGCCCCTCGCCCGCCGCGCCGCGGTCGAACGGGGCCAGCGCCATCCGCGCCGCGGCCTCCGCCTGCGCAGGGTCCGCCGTGCCCGCACCGTGCTCCCGCGCGAACGCCGCCGCGTGCTCCCCCGCCCGCTTGCCGAAGACGAGCAGGTCGCTGAGCGAGTTGCCGCCCAGGCGATTGGCGCCGTGCAGCCCCGCCGCGCACTCGCCCGCGGCGAACAGGCCGGGGACGGTGGACATCTGCGTGTCGCCGTCCACCCGAATGCCGCCCATCACGTAGTGCGTCGTGGGCCCCACTTCCATGGGCTCCGTGGTGATGTCGATGTCCGCCAGCTGCTTGAACTGGTGGTACATGCTCGGCAGCTTCTTGCGGATGTGCTCCTCCGAGTCCTTGAGCTTCTCGCGGATCCAGGCGATGTCCAGGTACACGCCGCCGTGGGGGCTTCCCCGCCCCTCGCGCACCTCGCGGACAATGCAGCGCGCCACGTGGTCGCGGGTGAGCAGCTCCGGCGGGCGGCGGGCGTCCTTGTCGCCCTGGGTGTAGCGCCATCCCTCCTCCGGCGTGTCGGCCGTCTGCCCCTTGTAGTTGTCGGGGATGTCGTCGAACATGAAGCGGCGGCCCTGGCTGTTGATGAGCACGCCGCCCTCGCCGCGCACCCCCTCCGTCACCAGGATCCCCTTTACGCTGGGCGGCCACACCATCCCCGTGGGATGGAACTGCACGAACTCCATGTCCATGAGCGCCGCGCCCGCCTGGTACGCCAGCGCGTGCCCGTCGCCCGTGTACTCCCACGAGTTGCTGGTGATGCTGTACGCCCGCCCGATGCCCCCCGTGGCCAGGACGACGGCACCCGCGCGAAACAGGCGGAAGCGCCCCCGCTCGCGGTCGTACGCGAACGCGCCGCACACGCGGCCTCCGTCCGTGAGCAGGGTGAGGACGGTGACCTCCATGTGCACGTCCATCCCCTGGTGAATGCCGTGGTCCTGCAGGGTGCGGATCATCTCCAGCCCCGTGCGGTCGCCCACGTGCGCCAGGCGCGGGTAGCGGTGCCCGCCGAAGTTGCGCTGCAGGATGCGCCCGTCCGCCGTCCGGTCGAAGAGGGCGCCCCACGCCTCCAGCTCGCGCACCCGGTCCGGGGCCTCGCGGGCGTGCAGCTCCGCCATCCGCCAGTTGTTCAGGTACTGCCCGCCCCGCAGGGTGTCGGCGAAGTGCACCTGCCAGCTGTCGCGCTCGTCCACGTTGGCCATGGCGGCCGCCGCGCCGCCCTCCGCCATCACCGTGTGCGCCTTGCCCAGCAGCGACTTGCAGACGAGCCCCACGCGCACCCCCGCCGCGGCCGCCGCGATGGCCGCCCGCAGCCCCGCCCCGCCCGCGCCGATCACCAGCACGTCGTGCTCCACGGTATCGTACGCAGCCGCCATCAGAGGATCCTCCAGTCCGTCCATACTCCCATGGCGCACAGCCGCACGTACACGTCGCTGAACGCCACGCTCACGAGCGACGCCCAGGCCCAGCGCGCGTGGCCGCGGTTCAGCTTGCTGCACCCCTCGTAGCACGCGGACCGCGCCGGGTGCTTGCTGATCTGGTCGATCCCCCCGCCCACCAGGTGGCGCAGCGAGTGGCACCCCAGCGTGTAGCCCGCGAGCAGGACGACGTTCACGGTGAGGATGACCGTCCCCAGGCCGATGCCGAAGCCGTCCGCGAACTGCGTGGCCTTGAGGGCGTCCCAGGCCAGGAGAAAGATGAAGATCAGCGCGATGTACAGGAAAAACCGGTGGGCGTTCTGCAGCACGAGGGGGAGAAAGCGCTCGCCCAGGTAGCCCTTGCGCGGCTCGCCCACGGCGCACGCGGGCGGATCGGCCCAGAACGACTTGTAGTAGGTGCCGCGGTAGTAGTAGCAGGTAAAGCGGAAGAGCCCCGGGAACGGGAGGATGAGGAGCGCCGGGCTGAACGGCAGCCATCCCGGCCACCACCCGGGCCTGGGCCCGAGCCACGCATGCGGCGAGTCGCCGAAGATCTCCGGCGAGTAGAACGGCGACAGGTACGGCCCGTACGCGTAGTAGGCGTTCTGGAACGCGGCCCACGTGGCGTACACGACGAAGCTGGCCAGGATGGTGAAGGTCACCGCCGGCTGCACCCACCAGCGGTCGGTGCGCGCGGTCTGGCCAAAGCGCCGGGGCGGCGCGAGGACGGGAAGGCTCCTCATCAGGACCCACGCTCCTTGAGGCGGGCGAGAGGTGTCACGGCGGCGGACTCCCGGGCTGGCGCGCCCGGTGCCGTGGATGGGTGTACGCCCAAGATGCTGCGCACCCCCCGCCCGGACAAGAATTTCAATTTTCCGCGGCGCCTACCGGCAGACGTACCGGCCCCCGTGGGGCGACTCGTACGGCTGGAACTGTCCGGGCGCCGTGAGCAGGTATACGTGCGCTGGCCAGTCCCGGGTCCTCGTCCCGCCGGGCGAAAACGCTCACCCCCTGGTACAGGCCGATGCGCGCCACCCGCGCCCGGTCCGCCTCGTTCAACGGGCGCGGGTTGCCGTACTTCGTGTAGCGCAGCCCGTTCAAGGTGACCGTGTACCAGTCCGCGGGGGCGAACGCCGCGTCTTCCGGCACCCCCGTGGTGTCGCGCCAGGCGGCGGGGGCGCGCCGGCCCGGCAGGGGAGGATCGTACACGCCCACGTCGCCAAAGGCGGAAACCACCCACGCTCCGTCCTCCCGCTGCCACTCCACGAACACGGGCGAGGCGGCGGGTTCGCCGGCGGGGACGAAGCGGGTGCCCCGCACGTGCCGCCAGGGGCCGCGGTGCATCAGCATCTGCATCCCCAGGCGCCCCTCGTAGGGGCCCCATCCGGCGGGCCCGTCGAACGAGTGGCACACGGGCCCGCCCGCGCCGATGGCCCGCAACGTCTCCACCCCGCCGAAGCGCCAGGTGCCCACACGCGGCGCACCGCGGCGGTCCGACGGCCGCCGCGTGTGCACCCACGTCCAGTCGCCGCGGCGGGGAAAGAACGCCGCCACGCTGTCGTTCGGCGCGCCCGGCGCGGCCGCCGCAAACGCCCGCATCCGTGTGGCCAGGGCGATTTCCGCCGGCGGCGCCGCACGGTCCTGCGCGGCGGCGGGAAGCGCGGCCAGCGACGCGAGGGCCGCGATACGGAGAAGGGAGGCCGGTGTCATGGAAACGGCTTGCCGGAGGTGACCTGAGCGCGCGGACGGACCGCGCGCCGGAGCTACCGCTGCACCCAATCGCACGGAACGTTGCCAAAGCCGGTGTACGCCTGGAACTCGCCGGGCGCGACCGGCAGGTACAGGACCTCCGGCACCGCCTCGGCGGGCGCGGCGGCCGCTTCCATGTACACGCTCACCCGCCCCGCCACGCCGATGCGCTCCAGGTGTCGCCGGTCGGATTCGGGGAACACCCTGGGCAGCGCGTACTTCACGTAGTGCAGGCCGCCGAGCGTGACCGGCTCGCCCGTCTCGTACCAGTCCATTCCCGCCGCGTATGCGGCTCCCTCCGGCACGAGCGACGTGTCGCGCGCGACGGTGCCCGCCTCCACGCCCAGCACCCGCGGAACGCGCTCCTGCGCGTCCCCGAACCCCGCGACCACCCATCGCCCGTCCTCGCGCCGCCACTCCACGAACACGGGCGAGCCGCCGGATGCGCCGGGCGGGACGAAGCGGCTGCCCGCCACGCGCCGCCACCCCGCGGGGTGCGCCTGCGCGTGCGCCGCCAGCAAGCCCAGCACGGGCCCGATCTCGCCGCCGCTCCCCTGGAACGAGCGGCACGCCGCCCCGCCCGCGCCGATCGCCCGCGCCGTTTCCGCGGCCGAGAACCGCCAGGTGCCGCCCCCCGCGGTCCGCCCGTTCGCCCGCCACGTCTGCACCCAGGTCCAGTCTCCGCGGCGCGGAAAGAACGCGGCCACGGAGTCCGCCGGCTCCCACGGTGACTGGAGCAGGAACGCATCCATCCGGGCCGCGAGCGTCGGCATCGCCGCGGGACGGTCCTGCGCGATCGCGGGGAGCGCGGCCAGGGAGGCGACGGCCGCGAGACGGAGGAGGGAGGTCCGCATCATCCGCATCATCCGCATCATCTGGATCGAGGAACCAGGATATGGTGCGCGCGGGGAAAGTTCGGATGCGGATCGAAAACCATCGTTCACCGGATTCGTAGTTTTTTTCTAGGAAAGCAAAAGTGACCTGAGTACAACCCCTCCCCCGCAGTTTGGGGGAGGGGTCGCCGCGAGCCGCGAGGAACGAGCGGCGAAGACGGCGGGGGAGAGGGCCTCCCCGGCGCAGACGGGGCCTGCTTCCCGCAA
>DASQZE010000559.1:0-10136 GCA_035638875.1 Longimicrobium sp. | reverse complement strand
GCGGGCGCCCCTTCCCATCCCCATCCTCCCTCCTCCCATGGCGACCCCCCCGACCCCCCACATCGACTACGCCGACGTGCAGGGCACCATCCTGCGCGGCTACCGCGTGGACATGGCCCGGCACTTCATCCTGCAGGTCACCGACGCCGCCGCGGCCCGCGCCTTCGTGGGCCACCTGGTGGACGGCTCGGGCGGCGTGCCGAAGATCACCACGGCCGCACGCTGGAGGTCCAAGCCGGAGTGCTTCGTGAACGTGGGCTTCACGGCCGGCGGGCTGGCCGCGCTGGGCGTTACGCCGGACCAGCTGACGTCGTTCGATACGGCGTTCCAGGCCGGCGCGGTGGCCGGTGCCGCCGACGTGGGCGACGTGGGGACCAGCGCGCCGGACAACTGGCTGAACGGCGCGGCAACGTGGCAGAACGCCCACGTGGTGCTGAGCCTGTGGGTGCACAAGGACGCGGAGGTGCTGGAGCGGCAGTCGGAGCGGCTGCGGGCGGGCTTCGCGGCGGGATTTCGCGAGCTGCTTTCGCACGATGCCTCGGCGCTGCCGGACAACCAGGTGCACTTTGGCTACCGCGACAGCATCTCGCAGCCCACGGTGCAGGGCGCGCCCGCCCGCAAGCACCAGACGCCGGACGACCAGCCGGAGGTGCCCACGGGCGAGTTCCTGCTGGGCTACCTCAACGCGGGCGGGGGCACCTACTCCGTGCAGCCGGCAGCGCTGTCCACCAACAGCAGCTACGCCGCGTTCCGCATCCTGGACCAGGACGTGGCCGGGTTCGAGACGTTCCTGGCGGAGTACGCGCCGCAGGCCGGGATCGACCCGGAGATGCTGGCGGGCAAGGTGTGCGGCCGGTGGCGCAACGGGAACCCCATGGCGCTGTTTCCCGACGCGCCCGGCGAGTGCCTGCCCACGCACCAGCTGAACGACTTCAACTACGTGAGCACGGACCCGTCGGCGGACGACACGCTGGGGTTGAAGTGCCCCATCGGCTCGCACCTGCGCCGCAACAACCCGCGCAACGGATCGGTGGTGGGCACGGACTCCACGCACCACCGCATCGTGCGGCGCGCCATCCCGTACGGCCCCGCGTACGATCCCGCCGCGCCGGTAGAGACGCCGCGCGGGCTCATCGGCTACTTCATCAACGGCAGCATCAGCAACCAGTTCGTCTTTCTGCAGAGCCAGTGGGACCAGGCGTCGGACTTCGTGAAGTCGGCGATGAACGCCAACGGGTCGGCGGATGGCAACGCGGTGTTCAACATCAGCGGCGAGGACGTGTTCCTGGGCGTGAATGCGCCGGCCACCACCTCGTTCACGCTCCCCGCGCTGGGCAAGGCGGGCAAGAACAACAAGACGATCAAGGGCTTCGGGCAGATGATCACCACCCGCGGCAGCGCATACGTGTTCCTGCCCAGCATCACGGGGCTGCGGTACCTGGCGGCGTTGACGTGATCCGCGGGCGGGACGGTGAGCGGGGCGGATCGGTGGATGGAGGCGGATCCCACCGATCGAAGCCGGGGATCCCGCGCGGAGGCAGAGGTCAGTCCTGAGCGGCTGAAGCCGCCGCAACGACTGCGGAAAGCCTCACAAACTGCGTGAGGCTTCAACTGCGAAAGGCAACGGCGCCCGCCTCCTTGGCCGGCGCCGTTCTTGTCCGCGGAGGCGGACCGCGTGATGTTGTAGCCGCGATTTCGATCGCTCTCCTCATCCGTTCCGCGCCACACTCCGCCGTTTGCCGATGCCGCCCCGATCCGCCCCGAAATCCTCATCCTCATCCTCCGCCGAGGTCCTCACCGACCGCGCGCTGAACCGGGCACTGCTGGACCGGCAGATGCTGCTGCGGCGCGAGGCGGTCTCCGTGGACGAGGCGCTGGAGCGGCTGGTGGGGATGCAGGCGCAGGCCCCCAATCCGCCGTACCTGGGGCTGTGGTCGCGGCTGGACGGCTTCCGGCTGGAGGAGCTGGCGGAGCGCATCCGCGACCGGCGCGCGGTGCGCATCGCCCTCATGCGATCCACCATCTTTCTCGTCACCGCGCGCGATTGCCTGGCCCTTCGGCCCGTGCTGGCGGCGGAGCTGGAGCGCTGGGGAGGGAACGTGTTCGGCAAGCAGGCCGCGGGGACGGACCTGGCGGAGCTCGCGGCGGCGGGACGCGCGCTGGCGGAGGAGACGCCCCGCACCTTCCAGGAACTGGGCGTGCTGCTGGGGGAGCGCTGGCCGGACGCGGACCGGTCCGCGCTGGGCAACCTGGTGCGCAACCTCGTCCCGCTGGTGCAGGTGCCCCCGCGCGGCGTGTGGGGCGAGGGCGGCCCCGCGGCGCACACCACGGCCGAGGCGTGGCTCGGGCGCCCGCTGGACGCGGAGACGGCGCCGGACGAGATGGTGATGCGCTACTTCGCGGCGTTCGGCCCGGCGACGGTGCGCGACGCACAGCACTGGTGCGGGCTCAAGCGGCTTAAGGAGGTGGTAGACCGGCTGCGGCCGCGCCTGCGCACCTTTCGCAACGAGTCGGGGGCGGAGCTGTTCGACGTGCCGGATGCGCCGCGGCCGGACGCAGGCACGCCCGTGCCCGTCCGCTTTCTCCCCGAGTTCGACAACGTGCTGCTGTCGCACGCAGAGCGGACGCGCATCATCTCGGAGCCGGACCGCAAGCGAGTGTTCACCATCAACGGCATCATCCGCGCGACGTTCCTGGTCGATGGATTCGTGCGGGGGATGTGGAAGATCGAGCGCGAGGGCGCCGCGGCGACGCTCGTCATCAACCCCTTCGTGAAGCTCGCCAGGGCGGATCGCGCGGCGCTGGAGGAGGAGGGCGGCCTGCTGCTGCGCTTCGCCGCGGACGATGCGGCGCGATGCGACGTGCGGGTGGAGGCGCCGGCGTAGGTTCGGCGTACGGGGCAGGAGCGGCAGGAGCGGCAGGAGCGGCAGGAGCGGCATCGTGGAAGGGGTTTTTTGGCTGAGGCGGAATCCAGGCGCGGGGCAGGGCGGTATGGCGGCGCGGGGAAACGGGAGCAATGAATTCGCGGCTACAACTTCACACTGCCGGCCTGCGCCGACACCATCGCGAAACAGTGTAGTGCCGCAGCGGGTAGCAGGCTCTCCTCGGACGCGACCCATCTCATCATCATCCATCATGACCGGTTCCGTGCACCGACTTTTTCTGCGTGCGGCGCTCGCCGCGTCCGCCGTGCTGATGGCGGGCGGGTGCGTGCCATTCGTGCAATCCACCGGGCCGGCGCCGGCGGAGTGGAACGCGCAGTCGTCCGCGGCGGGGATCGCCGCGTGGGCGCGGCAGGGGTGCCGGCGCGCGCAGGGCGGCAAGGGGCCGTGCATGGAGCGCACGCTCGTCGGCGTCCTGGAGCAGGCGGGCGTGGCGAAGGGGATGGAGGTGCTGGATACGCTGCTGCTCGTGGACGCCGTCGTCCGCGAGAACGGTCACGAGCTGGCGCACGCGCTGGGAATCGCGGCGTTCCAATCCCCCGAGACGATGGTGGCCTCGTTCGTGGCGTGCCCGGCCACGCAGGGCGCCGGCTGCCACCACGGCGTCGTGCAGGGCTACTTCCTTTCGCTCATGCGCCAGGGCCGCCGGCCGGGCACGCCGGAACTCGACGCGCTCTGCGAGCCGCACCGGGTGACGACCTTTCTCTACGGCCAGTGCGGGCACGGCATGGGGCACGGGCTGATGGCCGTGCACGACAACCACGTGCCCCGGTCGCTGGAGGCCTGCGACCTGGCATCGGACGGGTACATCCGCGAGAGCTGCTACAGCGGCATCTTCATGGAGAACATCGTCCTCGTGACGCACCCGCACCACACCACGGAGGGCCACGCGGCCGCGGGCGCATCGCACGGCGAAGGCGCATCGGGGAATGCGCACGAAGGCCATGGTCCGGCGGATGCGCACGGCGGGCACGATGCGCACGGCGGCGATGCGGCCGGGGGCGGGCACGGGATGCGGCACGCGGTGTGGAAGGCGCTGGACCGCGATGATCCGCTGTATCCCTGCAACGCGGTCGCGGCGAAATACCAGCCGGCGTGCTACGTGATGCAGACGGGCGCCATCCTCTTCTTCAACCGCGGGAACATCGAGGCGACGGCGACGGCGTGCGAAGCCGCGCCGGAGAGCATGATCCCCATCTGCTTCGGCAGCCTGGGGCGCGACGCGATCGCGTTCCAGGACCAGGACCACCGGCGCTCGCTGGCCGTGTGCGAGCGCATGGGGGATCGCGCGGGCGGCCGCGGCGGGGAGTGGTGCATGATCGGCGTCGTGCAGAACCTGGTGAACCTCGCCGCCGACCCCGCCGAGGGGATGCGGTTCTGCCGCGAAGTGAGCACGGAGGCGCACAAGCGCGAGTGCTACCGGGCCGTCGGCGAGCAGGCGCTGACCCTCGTCGCGGGGGATGGGCAGCGTGCCGCATCCTGCGAGGGCGCGGAAGCCGGGTTCGTCTCCGCCTGCCGCCTCGGCGCCCGCCTTTCCGTATCCGATCCGGGCAATGCCGGCGCCGCGGAACCGAGGTAGGTCACCCGGGCCCACGATCCATCGCGCACACGGAGTTCTACTGCCGTCTCACGCGTGAGGCCATCTTCGAAGCCAGAGCGCAGGCTCCGCCCCATACCCGGTACGAGATCGTTTTTGGTGGATGGGATCGATCGGTGTCTCGCTCTCCACCGTTGCCTCGACCGGCGTCCGGAACCAGTTTGCTGCCCGGCACATGCCTTTCGATGGGCAACGACCTTCCCACGTGAAGCGACGATGACGATTTCTCCGCAACGACGCTCCTTCCGCGCGGCGCTGGTCGCGTGCGCCGTGCTGCTGGCCGGTGGCTGCGCGCCCGCGACGCCCTCCATCGCTGCGGCCCCGGCGCCGGCCGCCGAGCCGGAGACGCGCCTGGCGCCGCGGACGTGGACCGCGCAGTCGCCGGCCGGCGAGATCGCGGCGTGGGCGCGGGAGGGGTGCCGCAGGCCGGCGGGAGGCAAGGACGCGTGCCTGGAGCGGATGCTGGTGTCGCTCGTGGAGCAGGCGGGCGTCGCGCGGAGCATGGAGGTGCTCGATTCCCTCGCCGCCGCCGACCCGGAGGTGGCCAACGGCGCGCATCCGCTGGCGCACGGGCTGGGCATCGCGGCGTACCGGTCGCCGGAGACGGTGGCGGCCACCTTTGCCGCCTGCCCCGCATCGCAGATGTCGGGGTGCTCGCACGGCGTGGTGCAGGGCTACTTCCTGGACCTGCTGCGCCAGGGCCGCGGTGTGGGGACGGCGGAGCTGGACGCCCTGTGCGACGCGCACGCGGAGTCGCAGTTCCTCCTGTCCCAGTGCGCGCACGGCGCGGGGCACGGCCTCATGGCAGTGCACCAGAACCACGTGCCCATGGCGCTGGCGGCGTGCGACCTGGCCACGCGGCACTCCGTCCGCGAGAACTGCTACAGCGGCGTCTTCATGGAGAACGTCGTCAACGTCACCCACCCGCACCACACGGCCGGCGGCCACGCGACCGTGCAGGGCGGGGACGCGGCGGACGGGCACGGGGGCCACGGCGCCGCGCAGCCCGCATCCACCGGGGCGCACGCGCACGGCGCCGCGGCGCAGGGCGGACACGACGCGCACGCGGGGCACGTCGCGGCGGGCGCGCAGGCCATGCAGCACGGCGAATGGGTCGCGCTGAAACCCGACGACCTGCAGTACCCGTGCAACGTGGTCGGAGAGAAGTACCAGCAGTCGTGCTACGCCATGCAGACGTCCGCGGTGATGTACTTCAACCACGGCAACGTGGCGGCCACGGCGCGGATGTGCGAGCGCGCGGAAGGCTTTCTCTCCACCTGCTTCATGAGCCTGGGCCGCGACATCACGGCCTGGGCCAATCGCGACCACGACCGCACGCGCGAGATGTGCGCACGCGTGGGCGAGGCGGCGGCGGGGCGGGCCCGGGTGTGGTGCGCGCAGGGCGCCGTCACCACGCTGGTGAACTACACCTCCGACTCGGGCGAAGGGATGCGCTTCTGCCTCGGGGTCGCCGGCGCGGAGGCCCAGCGCGAGTGCTACCGCACGGTGGGCGACGCCATCGCCCTGCTCCGGGACAGTCCCGACGAGCAGGCCCGGCTGTGCGAGGCCGCCACGGAGAGCGACTTCGTGGCCGCCTGCCGCCAAGGCGCGGGGCTGCGTCCCCTGGCGAGCGGGAGCGATGAGTAGGGCTGCGTCTCGCCGGACGGCGGAAACGACCGGGGCCGGCGGATGCGGATCCGCCGGTTCCTTCGCATCCCCCCCGCGCGGATACGTGTATGCGTTGCGCGCGGCCGCGCCCGGAACCAGTTTTGCACGCCGGCGACGCCTGAAGTCAGGGTTCCATCTCACCCACTCGACAGAAGCATGACGTCATCACTGCACCGCCGCTCCGTTTGCGCGGCGCTGGCCCTGTGCGCCGCGCTGCTGGCCGGCGCCTGTACGCCCTTCGCCCCGTCCAGCGGGCCGCAGCCGGGATCGGCGATGGCGCCGGCGGACTGGAACGCGCAGTCGCCCGCCACGGAGATCGCCACCTGGGCGCGGCAGGGGTGCCGGCGGGCGCCGGGCGGCAAGGACGCGTGCATCGAGCGTACGCTGGTGAGCCTGATCGACGACGCGGGCATCAGCAAGAGCATGGAGGTGCTGGACACGCTGGTGAACGTGGACACCGACGTGCGGGCGAACGCCCACGCCCTGGCGCACGGCCTGGGCATCTCGGCCTACCGCTCGCCGGAGACGCTGGCCGCGACCTTCTCCGCCTGCCCGCCCACGCAGATGTCCGGGTGCTACCACG
The DNA here is from genome assembly GCA_035638875.1 of Longimicrobium sp. Taxonomy (GTDB): domain Bacteria; phylum Gemmatimonadota; class Gemmatimonadetes; order Longimicrobiales; family Longimicrobiaceae; genus Longimicrobium. Next base: position 3,346 of record DASQZE010000559.1, on the reverse strand, counting down.
GCGTGGTCCAGGGCTACTTCCTGGCCCTGGCCGGGCAGGGGCGCACCATCGGCTCGGCGGAGATGGAGGGATTGTGCGATCCGCACCGCGCCAGCCCGTTCCTGTACTTTCAGTGCGCGCACGGCATGGGGCACGGGCTGATGGCGGTGCACGAGAACCACCTGCCCATGTCGCTGCAGGCGTGCGACGCGGCCGGCGAGGAGTTCATCCGCCAGAGCTGCTACGGCGGCGTGTTCATGGAGAACATCGTCCAGGTCACGCACCCGCACCACACGGCGGCCGGCCACGCGGGCACCCAGGGCCACGGGGGCGCGGCGGGGGGACACGGCGCGGCGGCGGATGACGGACACGATGGACACGGCCAGCAGGCGGCGAACGAGCACGGCGCCCACGCTCCCGACAGCGCGGCCGATGCGCACGCCGGCCACGGGCAGCCCGCCGCCGCTGCGGATGCGCACGCCGGGCACGGGGCGGCCGGCGCACCGCAGGCGATGGCGCACGGCGAGTGGAAGGCGCTGGACCGCAACGACTGGCTGTACCCGTGCAACGCCGTGGCGGAGAAGTACCAGGATTCGTGCTACACCATGCAGACGTCCGCCGTGCTGTACTTCAACTACGGCAACGTGGAGAGCACCGCCGAGGTGTGCGAGCGCGCGCCCGCGCAGTTCCAGGCTACCTGCTTTCTGAGCCTGGGCCGCGACGTGACCGCCCTGGCCTCGCAGGACCACGCGCGCTCGCTGGAGCTCTGCGGGCGCGCGGGCGACGCGGCGGCGGGCAGGGGCACGCTGTGGTGCACGCTGGGCGTGGTGCAGAACCTGATGAACGTGGCGGCCGATCCGCAGGAAGGCATCCGCTTCTGCCGGATCGTGGGGAGCGACGCCAAGGGCGAGTGCTACCGCGTGGTGGGCGAGGGTATCGCCACGCTGGTGCAGGGTACGGACGCGCGCGGCCAGTCGTGCCAGTCCGCCGAGAGCGGCTTTGTCGCCGCCTGCCGCCGTGGCGCCGGCGTGGACCCCGCCGAGAGCGGCAGCGAGTAGCGCCCGATCCGCCGCTCCCGGATTCGGAGGGCGACTGGGTTGATGGAAGAGAGCCGGCGGATGCGCGATGCGTCCCGCCGGCTCTCCTTTTTGCTCCAGGAAGGGCGTCCCCCATCCCCGGCCCCTACCCGGCAAAACTGCGCCGGGAGGGGGGGACTGCGGGTCGTGCCCGGCGGCGGCCCCTGGCGGCTCCCCCACCCGCTCGCTTCCTCGCGGCCTCCCCTCAATCCCCGTGGGAGGCGAGATCGATCGTGCCGGATGGCGGGCTACCTGCACCGCGGAGGGCCCCCTCCCCCCGGCCCCCTCCCCCGCTTCGCGGGCAGGAGGGGGAGAACTTCATTCTTGCGCGGACTCCGTACCGGCGTGGCACTCGCCCGTGACGGACCGTCCGCGCAGGCGGACATCGTGTGGTCGTTGCGGCGAATTCATTCGCTCTGCCCTCATACCGTCCACCCACGATCCTTCACGTCCACCACGCCGGATTGCGACGATTGTTCAGCCTTTGCACAAATCTGCAGAACGGCAGAGTGTTGACGGCACGGGATATGCGAATTATCATCGGTGCAACAGGAGGATGAGAGAATGATCGACGAAACGGACATCAGGATCGTGGAGATCCTTCAGCAGAACGCCCGCACGCCCAACGCGGAGATCGCGCGGCAGGTGGGGATGGCGCCGTCGGCCATCCTGGAGCGCATCCGCAAGCTGGAGGAGCGCGGGGTGATCGAGGGCTACTCCGCCCGCATCAACGCCGAGGCGTACGGGCTGGCGCTCACCGCCTTCGTCTTTGTGCGGGCGGACGAGCGGGTGGGCGCGCCGGAGACGGGCGCGCGCCTGGCCGAGATCCCCGAAGTGCAGGAGGTGCATCACGTTGCCGGCGAGGACTGCTTCCTCATCAAGGTGCGCGTCGCCGGCACCCGCGCCATGCGCCTGCTGCTGCAGGACAAGCTGGGGGCGATCGACACGATCCGCTCCACCCGCAGCACCATCGTGCTCGACACGGTCAAGGAGACCGCGGTGCTGCCCCCGCCGGTGACCAAGAACGACGATGACTGAGACGAACAAGCGCCCGGCCACGGCGCTGGTGCTGGCCGCCTTTGCCGCGGTGTACCTGCTGTGGGGGAGCACCTACATGGCCATCATCTTTGCCCTGAAGACGATGCCCCCCCTGCTGATGGCCGGGGCGCGATTCCTGCTAGCGGGCGCTGTTCTGTACGGCTTCATGCGTTTGCGCGGGGAGCCGGCGCCCGCCCGGCGGCACTGGCGCACCACGGCCATCATCGGCGCGCTGCTGCTGATGTGCGGCAACGGCGGGGTCACGCTGGCGGAGCGCACGGTGCCCTCGGGGGTGGCCGCGCTGCTGGTGGCGATGGTGCCCATGTGGATGGCGCTGCTGGAGTGGCTGCGCCCCGGCGGCAACCGCCCCACGGCACGGACGCTGCTCGGCCTGCTGGTCGGCTTCGCGGGGATCGTGGTGCTCGTGGGCCCCGGCGCGCTGGGGAGCGAGGGGGTGGACCTGTTCGGCGCGGGGCTGGTGATGATGGGCTCGCTGGCGTGGGCGGGCGGCTCCATCTACTCGCGCGGCGCCGACCTGCCGAAGAGCGCGCTGCTGGCCACGGGGATGGAGATGCTGTGGGGCGGCCTGTGGCTCACCCTGGCCGGCGCCCTCACGGGCGAGCTGGGCCGGGTGGACCCGTCGGCGTTCAGCACGGAGTCCATCCTGGCGTACCTGTACCTGGTGGTCTTCGGGTCGCTCGTCGGCTTCTCGGCGTACATCTGGCTGCTGGGGGTCAGCACGCCGGCGCGGGTGAGCACCTACGCGTACGTGAACCCCGTGGTGGCCGTGCTGCTGGGATGGTGGCTGCTGGACGAGCCGCTTACGGCGCGGGTGCTGGGCGCGGCCGCCATCATCGTCGTGGCCGTGGCCGTCATCACCACGGGCAAGCGTCCGCCGACGGACGGGGCGGAATCCGCGGAATCCGGCGAGGGCGGGCGTGCCGATCCGCGGCCGGCGGGGCAGGGGCGCCGGAACGCGGCTTGACGGGGTCCGCCACAGGTTCGACATTGCGGCCCCAAACCCTGCGATCTGGACAGGTGTTTACGAGGATGCAACAGAAAGCGGAGCAGCCGTGATCGATACGTCGCGCCTGATGGTGAGCGTCTCCGGGGTGCAGGGACGGGTGGGGGAGGGGCTTACGCCCGAGGTGATCGCCACGTTCGCGGCGGCGTTCGGCGCCTACGTGAAGCAGCGCGGGCCCGGCAAGACGGTCGTCCTGGGCCGCGACTCGCGCGTGAGCGGCCCCATGTTC
>DASQZE010000558.1:0-7082 GCA_035638875.1 Longimicrobium sp. | reverse complement strand
GCCTCCCTCGCGGCTGGTGCGCACCGCCCTGCTGGCCCGTGCGGTGGACGGGCCGCTCACCGCGATGGGGATGCCGTTCGTCTCGATCCGGTGCCGAGCGGGCCGCCGCCTGTCATCACCGGCCGTCGGCGGGTGCATCGGATCGGGCCCGTCCCGGTTCGTCGCGCCGGCTGTCATCCTCCCTCGTCCGCCGTCGCGGGGAAGGTCCCGCATCCTGATGGCAGGGCGAGAGTTCGGCATGGCGGGGAGGCGAAGGCCGGACTCGTGGGCAGATGGACGGATCCCCACGCCGGCGGGAGCCTGGCATGGGGATTTGTCCGCATGCGGGAGATCATCCTGCCGTCGATACTCCATCGGCCAGAATCAGCGAGATTTGTCCATGGCGTGGACGATCCATCCGTCCGGTGACGGCAAGCCGGCCGTCCACGCCGGCCACGTGAACCCGCGCGGGACCGGCCGGAGCCCCGAACGCGTTGTACCGCCCTGGACACGGAGAACACTTTCCCGACGGTTCTCGCCAGCACTCTACGTCCACCTGCGCGCGCTCCCCTTGACGCCGTCTGGGCGGAGGCCTTGCGCCGTGCGAAAAGCGCAACGGCGGACTCGGAGCGGCGGGCGTTTTCCCCTACCGGGCTGCACCTTTCCACGTTACCTTTGCCGCCGATCCACAAGACAAAGCCCCTCGCCCTGCCCCCCATGCGTCAATCGACGCCATCACATCGAACCGGAGTTGTTCCAATGGCTGGTGTTCCGCTTAAAAACGTTCTCATCGTGGGCGGAGGTACGGCTGGCTGGATGACAGCTGCCTACCTCGTGCGCGCCTTCGGAGACACCGTTAGCATCACTTTGGTGGAATCACCCGCGATCGGCCGGATCGGCGTGGGCGAGGCGACCGTGCCCAACCTGCAGGGAGTGTTCTTCGACTTCCTGGGCATTCCCGAGGACGAGTGGATGCGCGAGGTGAACGGCGCGTTCAAGACGGCCGTGAAGTTCGTGAACTGGCGCAAGCGCGGCCCGGACCAGAAGGGCGACGACCACTTCTACCACCCGTTCGGCATCCTGCCGTACGTGGACGGCGTGCATCTGCCCCAGTACTGGTACCACCTGACCGAGGGCAAGGGCGAGCCGTTCGACTACGCGTGCTTTCCGCAGGTGCCGCTCATGGATGCCGCCATGTCGCCCAAGTACCTGGACGGCCGCAGCGCCACGGCGCACGCCTGGCACTTCGACGCCCACCTGGTGGCGGCGTTCCTGATGCGCTGGGCCACGGAGCGGGGCGTGGTGCGCGTGCTGGACGAGGTGCACAACGTCGAGCTGGGCGAGCAGGGGCAGATCGCGTCCGTGCAGACCACCGGCGGCCGGACCATGGAGGCGGACCTGTTCGTGGACTGCACGGGCTTCCGCGGGCTGCTCATCAACAAGGCGCTGGGCGAGGAGTTCATCGACATGAGCGACCACCTGCTGTGCGACAGCGCGGTGGCCTCGCCGGTGATCCACGACGACGAAAAGTACGGCATCGAATCGTGCACGTCGGCCATCGCCATGAAGAACGGCTGGACGTGGAAGATCCCCATGCTGGGCCGCTTTGGCACCGGCTACGTGTACTCCAGCAAGTTCGAGACGCAGGACAACGCGGCGCTGGACTTCTGCGCGCTGTGGGGGCTGGACCCGGACAAGACGGAGCTGAACAAGATCCGCTTCCGCACGGGCCGCAACCGCCGCGCGTGGGTCAAGAACTGCGTGTCCATCGGCCTGTCGTCGTGCTTCCTGGAGCCGCTGGAGTCCACGGGCATCTACTTCATCACCGCGGCCATCTACCAGCTCGCCAAGCACTTCCCCACGCTGCCGATGGACCCGGGGCTGGCGGACTCGTTCAACCGCGAGATCGAGTTCATGTTCGACGACTGCCGCGACTTCGTGCAGTCGCACTACTTCAACAGCTCGCGCGACGACTCGGCGTTCTGGATCGCCAACAAGCACGACCTGGTGCTCAGCGACAGCATCAAGGAAAAGGTGTCGCTGTACAAGGCCGGCCTGCCGGTGAACCCGCCGTTCACCTCCGAGGGCGACTACTACGGCCGGTTCGACAACGAATTCCACCAGTTCTGGACCAACGGCAGCTACTACTGCGTGTACGCGGGGATGAACTTCATGCCGGACAGCCCGCAGCCGCGCATCGCCTACCGCCCCGGCGCGGTGGCCGAGGCCAAGCGCGTCTTCGCCGCCATCAAGGAAGAGCAGAAGAAGCTGCTGGCCGAGCTGCCCACGAACTACGAGTACCTCAAGCACCTGCACGGCGGCAAGATTCGCCTCCCGGAGATGATCGCCACGCCGATGGCCGCAGCGGTGGGCTGAGCCATGCTGGACATCCCGGGGGCCCGCGACGTCGGGCAGGTGACGCGCGTGGCGGTGCTCTCCGGGAGCCCCGCGCCGGACTCGCGCACGTGGAGCCTGGCGGCGATGGTCGCGGAGCGGCTGGCCGCACAGGGGCTGGAGGTGGAGCTCATCGACCTGCGGGCGCTGCCGGCGGCGGACATGCTGCTGTGCGCCACGGACGCGGGGCCGGTGCGGGCGGCGCTGGACGCGGTGGCGTGGGCGCACGGGGTGGTGGTGGTGACACCCGTGCACCACGCGGCGTATTCGGGGCTGCTCAAGGTGTTCCTGGACCTGCTGCCGCGGTCGGCGCTGGCGGGCAAGGTGGTGCTGCCCATGGCCGTGGGCGGATCGCCTGCGCACGTGCTGACCATCGACTACGCGCTGCGTCCCGTGCTGGTGTCGCTGGGCGCCGTGCACGTGACGCGGGGCCAGTTCCTGCTGCACCTGGAGATCGAGCGCGGCCCGGATGGCGCCACCTGCCTGCAGTGGGAGGCGGAGCGCCGGATGGAGGGGGTGCTGCGGGAGTTCACGCTGAGCATGCGGCTGCACGCGCCGGGCGAAGGCGTGGCCGACCCGCGACCGGTCGTGGTGCCGCGCCCCGCGCCGTCCCTGGCGGAGCGGCCCGCCGTTTCCTTCAACGGGACCGCCCCCGTCGTCTGCCACGACGAGACCCTCGTGGGCGCGGTGGCCGCGGGGGTGCAGGGGGGCTAGGGCGGTCCGGTTTTCGCCCGCCCGTCTCGTCAGCGACGGTCCGAGATCGATCAGCGGCACGACTGGAAATTCGCCCTCCCGGCGGACCCTCCACGTGCCGCTTTTCGCGTTCGGGTCCGGAGCGGAACCGCGACGATGGATAAGAAAACAGCAACAGCAATCGCACACGGAGGAACAGAGGCAACAGAGGAACTTCTGCTCGTCCTCTGTTGCCTCTGTTCCTCTGTGTGATTCCAATCCGTTGTCGTTTCCGCAGTTCCGCAGTTCTCCGCGTCCTCCGCGTGAGACTGCAGTAAAACGCCGTGTGCAGGATCAATCGTGCAAATCGGCATGCGGCCGATCGGGCGCTGCAACGAGATCCGCGATGACCCCGAATCGACCGCGGAATCGGGACCCTGCATCGGCATCGGCTCCAAGGCGTTAGATTGAGGGGCCGCGCACCCGCGCAGGCGCTGCCCGGAACGCTTTCCGGTGCTCCCACAGGGCGGTGCACGATGCGAGGCTCCCGGTTCATGCTGGCCTATTCCCTGGGCGCGCTCTCGGTACTGGTGGCGGTGACGGCCGCGGAGTGGACGTGGCCCGGCGTGCTGGGGCGCGCCGGCGGCAGGCTGCATCCGGGCATCGCCATGACGGACGCCGCACCCGCCGCGGCGCCGCGCGCCGCGCCCGGATCCGCCGTTCCAATCGTTCCCGGGCTGGCCGATTCGGCGCTCCAGGTGCCCATCGTGGGCACCGGCGTCGGCCCGGCGGACATGGCCACGGGGCAGATGCCCGATGCACCCGTCCTCGCCCCCATCGGCGCGGCAACGGCGGCGGGCGGAGTGCGGCTGCTGATCCCGGTGCAAGGGGTGAAGGTGGGGAGCCTGGTGGATACGTACGAGCAGTCGCGCGGCCAGGGCCGGCGGCACGATGCCATCGACATCATGGCCCCGCGCGGTACGCCGGTGCTGGCGGTATCCGACGGCGTGGTGATGAAGCTGTTCCAGAGCGCCCGCGGCGGCATCACGCTGTACGAGCTGGCCCCGGACCGGCGCACCATCTACTACTACGCCCACCTGGACCGCTACGCGCCCGGCATCGCCGAGGGACAGGCGCTGCGCCGCGGGCAGCTCATCGGCTACGTGGGCAACACGGGGAGTGCGGGGCCCGGCAACTACCACCTGCACTTCGAAGTCTCCACCACGGCCGATCCCGCGAAGTACTGGGGCGGAAAGTCGGAGAACCCGTATCCGCTGCTGCACTAGCGCCACGACGTTTCGATGGATGATGGAAGGCGGCCCGATACGAGATTCCGTATCGGGCCGCTCTGCATCCACCCGCCTCGTATCCGCACCCGGTGCGCTCGATCGATCCGCATCTCCCGTATCTCGCCGGTGCATCCGCAGCCTCCGCACGAGGGCAGCAGCGACGGCGGGGCGGTTGCTGCCGGCGTATCCGCGTTCTACGGGGAGCACACACTCCGCTCCTCCGGCGGGAGCATGCCGCGGCACAGCTTCACCCGATCGCGTCCGTTGCGAACGAGGTCGTGACGTCCGCCGGCTCGCGGGCACCGTGCCCGGACGCCGCCCGTCGTCCCGTGCCGGGTGCCAAAAGACGCGATCGGGTGGATGTGCGCACCCGCGGCGACCCGGCACCGTAGCAGGCAACGCACCCCCTCCAAAAAACGCGGATGGACTCACGCCGCGCTGGAGCTTTCCCGTCGGGGATGCGGCCTGCCGGACGACGCTGGGAACCCGCCACGTGGATTCCGCCCTCCTCCGCGGCGCGAACCATGCGGCCCTGGCACGCACCCGGCTCCGCACGTCGCGAGGGCCACCGTGGAAATCGGAATGCGGACTTTGAACGGAGCAGACGAATGAGGCGGATGACGGGATACGGACTGATGGTGCTGATCGTGGGGCTGGCACTCGCGGCGTGCATGCCCCCGCAGACGGCCGGCGGCGGGGCCGGCGCGGGCGACGCGCCGGCGACGCGGGCGGGCACCTCGTGGCGGCTCACGGAGCTGAACGGCCAGCCGGTCACCGGCACGGAGCCGCTCACCCTGGGGTTCGACGCGACCGGGCCGCGCGCCAGCGGCAACGGCGGCTGCAACCAGTTCAACGGTCCCTACACCCAGAACGGCGCGTCGCTGCGGTTCGGGCCGCTGGTCTCCACGCGGCGCGCGTGCGCGGACCCGGCGGGGAACGCCCAGGAGACGGCGTACTTCCAGGCGCTGGAATCCACCACCCGTTCTTCGCAGGAAGGCGGCGAGCTCGTGCTGTACCGGGGCAATCAGGTCGTCGCGCGCTTCCAGTCCACCGGAATGTAGGCCGGGCGGAGGATCGAGGACCGCCGTCAGTCCCCCGCGCCGCCGTCCGCCCGCTTCGTCCGGCGGGGGCGGCGCGGCGCATCACCGGCTGCACCCGCGGCCGGCGCCTCGTACGCGGCGAGGATCTGCTGGATCCGCCGCTCCGCCTCAGCGCGCTGGGCGGGCGCCATGTCCGCCAGCAGCAGCGACATGCCGTCGCGCTTCTGCTCTTCGCGCGTGGCCGGCACGAGCGCGCGGTACCAGCGCAGGAGCTTGCGCCGCGTGGGCGTGTACGGCATGGCGCCGTCCGCGAACTTGGTGAGCCCCGACGCGGACATGCCGATGCGGCGCGACAGCTCGCGCAGCGACATCCCCTCGTATCCCGGTGCGCCCCCGATGTAGGCGACCACCCGCGCGCGGATCGTCTCGATCAGCGGATCCTTCGGCGCGCTCTCCGTCGTGTCAGTGTCTTTCATGAAGACAGAGTAGGACGAAGCGCGATTCAGGACAAGAGGGTTTATAGGGACATAGTAGACAAACCGGCACGGCATCCCCGCCGGCGAGGGATTCCCCGCCGCGCGTCAGCGCGTGGCTGACAGGCGTACGCGCCCGGGCGGGTAGCTTGTGGCGTGTGGAAATCCATCCACCGAGCGAGGAGAACCAGGCGTGAGCGACGGAGGCGGGGCGGCGGGACGGGTGGCGCGGATCGGCCTGGTGGCGGGGCCGCTGGTGTTCGCGGCCATGCTGGCGCTCCCCGCGCCGGCGGGGCTGGGGGCGGCGGGATGGCGCGTGGCCGCGGCGGGGGTGTGGATGGGCATCTGGTGGATGTCCGAGGCCCTGCCGCTCGCCGCCACGTCGCTCCTTCCCATCCTCCTCTTTCCCCTCCTGGGCACCGGCACCCCCGCGCAGGTCGCCGCACCTTATGCGGATCCCACCGTCTTCCTGTTCATGGGCGGCTTCATGCTCGCCCTGGCCATGCAGCGCTGGGGGCTGCACCGGCGCATCGCGCTCACCATCATGCGGTGGATGAGCGACCGGCCGGCGGGGCTGGTGCTGGGGACCATGGCCGCGACGGCGTTCATCAGCATGTGGGTCAACAACACGGCCACGGTGCTGATGATGCTCCCCATCGGCCTTTCCGTGATCGACGTGGTGGAGCGGTGCGACTGCGACGAGCCCAACTTCGCGCCCGCGCTGCTGCTGGGCATCGTGTACGCCGCGGCCGTGGGCGGATTGGGGACGCTCATCGGCACGCCGCCCAACGCGCTACTGGCCGGCTTCCTGGACAAGACGTACGGCATCCGGGTGGATTTCGTGTCGTGGATGCGGGTGGGCGTTCCGCTCGTGCTCGTCCTGCTGCCCCTGTCGTGGCTCATCGTCACGCGGTGGATCCTGCCCCTGGGGCGCGCGCGGATCGCCGGGAGCCGCGATTTCCTGCGCGCCGAGCGCGCCGGCCTGGGCCCCGTCACGCGGCCGGAGTGGATCGTGGCCGGGACGTTCATCGCCGCGGACGTGCTGTGGATCGCGAGGCCCGCGCTGCAGGGCGTGCTGCCGGGGCTCTCGGACGCGGGGATCGCGCTGGGTGCCGCGGTGCTGCTGTTCGCGCTGCCGGCGGGGCAGGGGCGGGGTCCCGTGCTCACGTGGGAGACGGCGGGGCGGCTGCCGTGGGACGTGCTGCTGCTCTTTGGCGGGGGATTGAGCCTGGCGG
>DASQZE010000557.1:0-5498 GCA_035638875.1 Longimicrobium sp. | reverse complement strand
TGATTTCAATCCGTTGTTGTCTCGGCAGTTCTCCGCGCCTCCGCGTGAGACGGCAGTAAAGCTCCGTGTGCACAATGAATCGTGGAGTTCGGTATAAATCATCCATGTGTCGATGCAACATGGACCCCCGCCGCCGAACGTGTGGATTCGCTCCGCCCAAAAGTTCCTTCGATTCTCCGGACGGGGTGCGACGGGTGTTTGCCATCGATGAGCCTCGTATCCCGTACCGTATCAAAAACGTTGCGCGCGTCGTTCCGCAGCACCTGGCGAGTCGAAAAAACCGTGGAACTACGTGGAAAACGGGCGTGTAGCTGATCGCACCTCGTCACTACACACCTCCTTCACGGAGCCATGCACATGCGACTGTCTCGTTGGATCCCGGCCGTGTTCACCGTCGCCGCCGTTTCCGCCGCCGCACCGGCCCATGCACAGCAGTGGGGCGGACCGCTGTTCAGCTCGCCACTGCAGCAGTCGAAGTTCGAGATCCTGACGTTCGACGCGAACGGGGCCGGCGTGGGCGTCGCGGCGGCGGTGCGGCCGTTTGCCCGCGTGCCGGACCTGCGCCTGCGCGCCGGCATCATGGACGGCGCCGGTACGGGCCCGTTCGAGGTGCCGGGCACCCCGCTGCGTGGCCGGCGGCCTATGGCGTACATGGCGGGGCTCGACTATTCCGTGCCCCTGGCGCCCAGCGCGGGCGGCCCCGTGCGCGCGTCGCTGGTCACGGGGGTGGGCGTGGGCGTGAACGCATCCACCGTGGTGAGCGTGCCGCTGGGGATCAGCATTGGCTACGATGGCGGGCGCGTGCGGCCGTTCATGACGCCGCGCGTGGTGCTGGAGCACCACTCCAACACCGTGTACCCGTACATGGAGGGGTTCCGCGCCAAGGCCGTGGTGGACTGGGGTGTGGACGTGGACCTGCCCATCGGCGGGACGTTCCGCGCGGCTGTCACCACGGGCAGCTACAACGGCGTGGGCTTCGGCTTCAGTTTCTGAACGACGCAACGACGAGCGAGGCGACGCCGCGACGACACAATGACACGATGGTGTATCGGCTTGGAAAGGAGGGTGGCTTCGGCGGCGGAGAATTCGGGGGAGGAGAAAGCGAATAAATTCGCGGCTACAACTTCACGCTGTCCGCCTCCGCGGACAACAACGCCGCCGCCGCGAGGCATCCCGGCGCGCGGCAGTTTCGTAGCGGATGTGGATCGGCGGATGTGGATCGGCGGATGTGGATTGGCGGATGTGGATCGGCGGCTGCGAACGGGGGATCACCACTCGCGTAGGCTGGCGCCGGCTCCATCCGCGAGCAAGCTTGCGTGCGGCCGGCCCCGTCCCCCGCATCCCGAGTAGCCCATGGCCCAACCGATCTGCCCCGACTGCCAGCGCCGGATGGAAGGCGGCTTTCTGCTGAACGGCATCGCCAGCGCGGGGGCGACGGAGGCCGGCCAGTGGGTGGAGGGGCCGCCGGAGAAGAACTTCTGGGGCTACATCAAGCTCAAGGGCCGCCGCAAGCTGACCGTCTACGCCTGGCGCTGCCCGGGCTGCGCGCAGGTCCGCCTGTACGCGCCGTAATGAGGCCGCGCGTGAACGGCCGGGCCCTCGCTTGTCCGGATCCGACCTGCGACTCCGTCAGGGAAGGGTGACGGTGATCTCGATGCGCCGGTTCTGCGCGCGGTTGCGGTCGTTGGTGTTGGGGACCTTTGGATGCGCCTCGCCGTGGCCCATGGCCTGGATGCCCGTGGTGGGCACGCCGTTGCTCGTGAGGCAGCTCAATACCGAACGCGCGCGCCGCTCGGAGAGCGCCTGGTTGTCCGTGTCGGAGCCCACGTCGTCCGTGTGGCCCTCCACCGTAATGCGGGCGCCGGGATGCGGAGCGATCATCGTCCGCTTGATCTCCGCCAGCAGGGCCACGGCCTGCGGCTGCAGGTCCGCGCTGTTGGTGGCGAACAGCACGCCGCCGGACATCTCCGCGCGCAGCCGGTTGCCTTCGCGGCGGTACGCGGCCGGCGCCAGCGCGCCAAAGTCCAGGGGCCGCGTCTCCTCGGCGTTGGGACCCCACTCCAGCACCAGCGCCACGTCCTCGCGCGGGCCCTGGAAGTACTGCCCGCGCACCTCGTGGATCCCGGCCGCCAGCGCCACCTCGCCATCCGTCGATGCCACCCCGTGGATGCCGTCATTGTCGATTACCTCGCGCCCGTCGATGAACAGCTTGGAGCCATCGTCAGAGGTCAGGCGAAAGGTGCAGGTGCCTGCCTGCGGCAGCATGATGCGGCCCTGGTAGTCGATGGCGAACCACTCGAAGCGGTTCGTCACCCCGGGAAAGCCCACCGTAGAGCTCTGCGGCTGGAGGTTGAGCATCGTGGCGGAGATGGTGCCCTGCGGGCGCAGCCGCGAAAGGTCCGGCAGCCGCTCGCTTTCCTCCGGGGTGAAGTAGACGCGGCCCTGCAGCACGAACGGCACTTCGCCCGCCGTGCCGAACCCGCCGTCCTGCGCACCCGCGGGGCGGGCGGCGGACAGCACGAGCGCAACGGCAGCGGCACTGTGTCTGTGATGCATGGGGGCGTTTACGGGTACGTGGTTGCGGATAACGGCAGAAAAGGCGAAATGTACGAGGGCGGCCGAGGGCGGCGATAAAATGATTCACGCGCCCGGGGACGAAACTCCGGGCATGCCCCGGCCGTGGCGTGAATGTAGGCTGCGCGACCGGACGTAATCGTCCGTTCCTTTCACCCCGTCAGCCGCGCCGCATGCCCGCTTCACCCGGGATGAAGGTCTGTCCCTTCTGCGCCGAAGAGATCAAGGCCGCCGCCATCGTCTGCCGCTACTGCGGGCGCGACCTGCCGCCCGACGGCGCGCCGGCGCCCTCGCCCGCCGCGGCGCCGGCTCCCGCGCCAGGGGACGACCCGGTCTACTTTTCGGACGACGCCGTCACCATCACGCGGTCGCGAGCCACGTTGGGCGGAAAGACGTACGCCATGGCCAACGTCACCTCCGTGGTGGTGGGTTCCACCACGCCGCTGGCCGGGTGCGGGGCCATCCTGGTGTTCTTCGGGGTGTTCACCGTGCCGTTCCTGTCGGTGAAATCCGCCATGTGGATGGGTGCGCTGGGTGTGGGCGCCATCATCTGGGGGATCTCCATGTTCCGCAAGCGCACGTACGAACTGCGCCTTCGTGACGCCTCTGACCACTGGGGCTTTGTACTCCCCCACCGGGACGAGACGTACCTGCGGAAGATCGAGGAGGCCTTTCACAGGGCCTTCGCGGAGCGGCGGTAGCCTAGAACTGCTTGCCCCGGGCGCGTCCTGGGGCCAGACTGCTGCATCCCGTCACGCTCCCCAGCCCCTGATCCGCCCATGAGCATCCCCATCACCCGCCGCGACTTCATGCGTACGGGCGCCGCCGCCGGGGTGGCCGCCGCGCTCCCCGGCCCGCTCGCCGGCGCGCCCGCCGTCCACGTCCGCGGGCAGGCGCGGCCGGTGGTGATCGCCTCGGGCAACGGCAACCAGTTCCGCAACGGCGGGCGCATGGCCGCGGTGCAGACGGCGTTCACGCGCATGGTTGCCGGCGCGGACGTGCTGGATGCCATCCTCGCCGGCGTGAACCTGAACGAGCTGGATCCGGAGGACGCCAGCGTGGGCTTCGGCGGGCTGCCCAACGCGGAGGGCGTGGTCACGCTGGACGCGTCGGTGATGCACGGGCCCCGCAGGCGGGCCGGCGCGGTGGCGGCGCTGGAGGGGGTGCGCACGCCGTCCCTCGTGGCGCAGGCGGTGATGGACCACACGGACCACCACCTGCTCGTGGGGCAGGATGCGCGGCGGTTCGCGCGGCAGATGGGCTTCGCGGTGGAGGACGACCTGAACACGCCGCTCTCCCGCCGGCTGTGGCTGGATTGGAAGCGGCGTACGGACCCGGCGCGCTACCTGGATCCCGAGCGGCGCGCGCAGGCCGGCCACCAGGCGGGGCTGCAGATGGTGGCCGAGGGATTGATCGATCCCAACCACTACTACGGGACCATCAACTGCAACGCCATCAACGCGGCGGGCGACATCTGCGGCGCCACGACCACGAGCGGGCTGGCGTGGAAGATCCCCGGCCGTGTGGGCGACTCGCCGGTGCTGGGTGCGGGATTGTACGTGGACAACGCCGTGGGCGCGGCGGGGAGCACCGGCCGCGGCGAGGCCAACCTGTACAACCTGACCTCGTACCTGATCGTGGAGAACCTGCGCCGCGGGATGTCGCCGAAGGACGCGGGGATGGAGGGCCTGCGCCGCATCGCGCAGAACACCGTGGAGCGCCGGCTGCTGAACGCGCGCGGCACGCCCAACTTCGGCATCCAGTTCTACGTGCTGAACACGCGCGGCGAGCACGCCGGCGTCACGCTGTACCCCGGCGGCACCTACGCCGTCTGCGACGAGCGCGGCCCCCGCGACGTGCCCATGGAGCCGCTGCTGCAGGGGAACGCGAGCGATTGAACGGGAGCCGTCGTTTTCCTTTCCGGCTCAGTAGAGACCCATCTCCTGCGCTTCCGCGGTGAGTTCGTCCAGGAGCGCATGCCGACGATCAAGCTCTTCCTTGTAGGCGTGTAGATCGGACCTCTGGATCCGCGGGTCCGATCCAGTGCCCTGGTGCGGAAGCAGCCCTGCCTCGATCAGCCTCGCCACGTGCAACCGCGAAACACCGAGGACGCGTGCGGCCTCCGGAAGATCGATCTCGTCTCGCTCGTCGGGCGGACAGGCGTCGGGTTTCATCGGTCCGATAATGTGGTAGGCCGTTCGACAGTCGGGGTCGGGGAAGCGCTGTTCTCACCAATATAACCAGACGTGGCGGCTGATCCCGGAGCCGCATGTGGCAGCGGGAGGGCAGGGGGGCACGACAGGGGCATCGGGTGAAGTCAATCGGGGGAGGCCGTGATGGAATGGACCGTAGAGCACCGGGCGGCGCAGGACTACGTGGTCGTCGCCACGGGCGGCGAGTTCGCGCTGCACGACCACGTGCGGATGATCGAGGACATCGTCTCCCGCGACTTCTGGCGTCCGGGGATGGCCGTGCTCTTCGACCACCGCGCCCTGGATTTCGGCGCGAGCGGGCTGGCGACCATGCGGCAGGCGTCGGAGAACCACGCCGCCAATGATGCGCGCATCGGCAGCGGCAGGGCGGCGGTGGTGATGCGGACGCCGGCGGACTACGGACGCGGCCGCCAGTTCGAGATGCTGTCGGACGGCCGCGTGGAGGCCACGGTGCAGATCTTCCTGGATGAAACCGAGGCGCTCCGCTGGCTGCTGGACGACTGATGCTGGATCGCCGCCCGCGCCGATCTCATCTCCGGGTGACGCATGGGTGCGCAAAAAAACTAGGACGGCAAAATCAGCTTGGCTGTTCCTCAAGGTTGCGGGAAGCAGGCCCCGTCTGCGCCGGGGAGGCCCTCTCCCCCGCCGTCTTCGCCGCTCGTTCCTCGCGGCTCGCGGCGACCCCTCCCCCAAACTGCGGGGGAGGGGTTG
>DASQZE010000556.1:0-4947 GCA_035638875.1 Longimicrobium sp. | reverse complement strand
ATCCGGGGCACGAAGCCGAAGATGCCGTGCCCCCACAATCAGGCCGTACTCTCGTGCAATCGCGGTCACGATCGCGATCACCTGACCTCGAAGCGGAACCGGAGGCGGCTCCGGCCGGCGCTCCACGAACGTCAGCGTGATGGTATGGCGGGAGTGGTTCAGCCTCCGCCGCGACGCCTGCCCCAGCGCCAGGCCACACAGATCGTCCCCGTACCAGATCGCGATGGGCAGCACCGCCGCGCGGTGCGGCAGCCGCTCCAGCAGCGAGGGCCACTTCCATCCGCCAGCTTGCGAAGGATGTATACCACGCCATGTGTGCTGCCACGTCGCGAGCGCGCGTTCATCGATGTCCGCCAGCCACAGGTCTGGGCCGCACACGCCGCGCTCGATGGCATCCTCCCGCGCAGTTGCACAAGCTTCCTCGCGAGCCAGGGCATGCCGCGCTTTCGCCGCGGCGTATGCCGGCGGCAGCACCGGAAGCCACTCCTCGTCTTCATCATCCCTCCCGCCCACCTCCGCCTCCCGCCGCCGTTCAAAGTGATTGCAGTGAACGGAGCATAACACCGTTTTTCCCGGCGCGGAAGTGCTGGCTGGAAGTGGGTCCGCACGGTGGCGGAATGCACGCGAAATCAGAGAAAAAGCGCCCCCGCGGAACCGGTCCGCGGGGGCGTTTCGTCTCCATCCTGCGACGTGCCGCAGCCGTCAGGGCTGGCGGTACGAGCGCACGTTCTCGTCCAGGTTCATGTAGCGGTCGCGGAGCAGGGTCTCGCGGCTCACCCGGGGCACCTCGCGCCCGCGGATGATCACGTGCTCCACGTCCGTCGTCAGCTCCAGCGGGTCGCCGTCCCACACCACCACGTTCGCCACCTTGCCCGGCTCCAGCGTGCCGTAGCGGTCCGCCACGCCGAAGATCTGCGCCGGGTACAGCGTCACGGCCCGCAGCGCCTCCTCGTACGGAAGCCCGTACGCCACGGCGTTGCCGGCCTCCTGGCGAAGGTTGAAGGCCTTGAACGTTTCGCCGGTGGTGATGGCCACCTGCACGCCCGCGCGCCGCAGCAGCGCCGCGTTGTCGTAGCGCGCGCCCAGCGACTCGAAGCTCTCGGGGAGGTTGCGCAGCACCTTCACCAGCACGGGTACGCGCGCCCGGGCCAGGTCGCCGGCCACCATCCACCCCTCCGTACCTCCCGAGATGATCAGCTTGAGGCCGTACTCGTCGGCCACGCGCAGGGCCGCCTGGATGTCGGTGGCGCGGTGCGCCTCCAGCACCAGGGGCAGTTCCCCGCGCAGCACGGGCTGCAGGGCCGCCAGGTCCAGCCGGCTGGCGGAGAACTCCCGCGTCTCACCCCGCTCGAACCCCTGCGGGTTGCGGGCCCACGCGCGCGCGTCCTCCAGCACCTCGCGCAGGCGCATGAACAGCCCGCCGCGCGTACCGCCGCCCGCGGCCTCCTGCTCGTTCTCGCTCACGGAGCCGTACATGGCGATGGGCGAGCGGATGGCCATCTCGTCCACCCGGTCGCCGATCAGGTCAAACGCCAGCCCCTGCCCCGCGATGAGCCCGCCGGACGGACGGCTGACAACCGTGGTGACGCCGGCGATGCGGGTGACGGGGATGACCATGGACCGCGGGTTGATTCCGTCGGCCACGTTGAAGGCCGCGGCCACCTGGTCCTCGTCGTCCTCGAACTGGAAGTCGGCGGAGGCATCCACCGAACCCACCTCCACCAGCGCCAGGTTGGTGGAGGATTCGAACAGGCCCGGCGTGACCGTCTTGCCCGTGGCGTCGATGCGCACGGCGCCCGCGGGGATGGCCACGCCCGCGCCCACGGCGGTGATGCGGCCGTTCTGGATGATGACCGTGCCGTTGGGGATGGCCGGCCCCGAGATGGGGTGCACCGTGCCCCCCGTGATGGCGATGGTCTGCGCGGCCGCGGGGGCGGCGGCCAGCGCCGCGGCGGCCGCGGCGGCGATCAGGCGGTTAGTCATTGGAGGTTCCCCCCGGAAGAAGGCCCAGCTCGAAGTCCGTCTGGGGCTGCCGCGACGGGTCCATCCGGTCGAAGATGAGCGCGCCGTCGATGTACACGCGGTCCGCGCGGGCGTACACGCTGAACGGGTTGTGCGACCACACCACCACGTCCGCCTGCTTGCCCGGCTCCAGCGTGCCCACCTGGTCGTGGATGCCCAGCGCCCAGGCGGCGTTGGCCGTGATCCAGCGGAGCGCGTCGTTCTCGGACACCTGGATGCCCGCCTCGCGGCCGGCCTGCATGGCCTTGGCGGCTTCCTGGTTCAGCTTCTGGATGCCCGTGGGGTCGTCGGAGTGCACGATGGCGCGGGCGCCGGCCTGGTGCACCATGGCGACGTTGGCGCGGGTGAAGTCCAGCGCCTCCATCTTGAAGCCCCACCAGTCCGCCCACAGCGAGCCGGAGATGCTGTCGCGCGCCATCAGGTCGCGGATCTTGTACGCCTCCACGCCGTGGTGAAACGAGCGGATGCGGAATCCGAACTCGCGCGAGATGTCGATCATCTGCGCCATCTCGTCCGCGCGGTAGCAGTGGTTGTGCACCAGGATCTCGCCCCGCAGCACCCCCGCCAGCGTCTCCAGCTCCAGGTCGCGGCTGGGCGGCGTGCCGCCGGATCCGTTGGACCCGCCCGACTCGCCCGATCCCGCCGATCCGCCCGACCCGCCGGCGCTGCCGCCCCGGTCCATGCGCCGGCGGTAGTCCGCCGCGCGAATCCAGGCCGTGCGGTACCCCGCCACGTTGCCCATGCGGGTGCTGGGGCCGCCGCGCTGCCCGTACACGCGCTTGGGGTTCTCGCCGCACGCCATCTTCAGCCCGTATGGCGCGCCCGGGAACTTCATCCCCTGCACCGTGCGGCTGGGAACGTTCTTGAGCGTGACGCTGCGCCCGCCGAACAGGTTGGCGCTGCCGGGAAGGATCTGCAGGGAGGTGATGCCGCCCTCCAGCGCCCGCGTGAATCCCGGGTCCTGCGGCCACACCGAGTGCTCCACCCACACCTCGGCGGTGTTGGGGTTGGTGGCCTCGTTGCCGTCGGAGTGCGCCTGCACGCCCGGCGTGCCAAACGCGCCCAGGTGCGAGTGGGTGTCGATGACGCCCGGCGTGACCCACTTGCCGGTGGCATCCACGACCACCGCGCCGGCCGGCGCATCCACCGTCTGCCCCACGGCGGCGATGCGGCCATTCACCATCAGCACCTGGCCGTTGGGAATGACCTGCCCCGCGGCGGTCATGACGGTGCCCCCGCGGATGACCGTGGGCGAGGACGGCAGGGGCCGGTAGGTGGACGGGAACGCGTCCGCGGGCCGCTGCGACGCGCCTTGCGGCGCAGGGCGGTCGGCGGGCCGCGCCTGCCCCTGCGAGCAGGCGGCCGCTACGGCCGCCAGCGCAAGAGCGGACAACGCACGCTTCATGTGCTTCTCCTGAAGGCGTTGCGGGAGTGCGACGGGGCGCGGGATTCAGCTTTTTTAGCACCAGCTGGACCGCCGCTCTCCAGGCGTGATCGGACGTCGGAGTGTCGCGGGAAAGTGGGCGCCATTCTAGTTGTATACTGCATACCGCGGCAAGGGCGAACGTCCGTCCGGATCCCTGTGCATCCGGCCATCCGCCGAGCCATGGACGCGTATCCCCCGGCCATGGGACTGCAGCCTTGGCGGATGCGATCCGGCGCATTCGCCGCCCGAGCGCGGGCGCTTCGCTCGTGCACTGCGCCGTCCCATCCTCCGCAGAGGATGCGTCTCCTGCCCATGTGCCGCTCCCGGGACGACACCCGTCCCCCCGTGGGGACGGCTTGGCGGCTGTGACAGTAGCAGAATCCGCGAACATCCGCATACATGCTAGGTGATTGGCTTGCTGTGACTTGGCACCGTCGTTGCTCGTCTCCGTCCCCGAGATTCGGACGCACTACACCGAACATGGAGCCACCCGCAGATGAAGACCACGTTCAACCTCGCCCTCGCGTTCGCCCTGGTGGCGGCGCTCGGGTCCGTCCCGGCCGAGGCGCAGGGCAACAGCAAGAAGCATCGCGGCAACGACAGCGATCGCGACCGCTACGAGCAGCGCGACCGCGATCGTGACCGCGACCGCGACGATGATGACGACGATCGTCCCCGCTTCGAGCGCCGCGACGACCGGCGCACCGACGCCCGGCACGACAGCCGCTCGTCGCAGCAGCGGCGCGTGCCGCCGGGATGGTGCCGCGGCCAGGGCAATCCGCACAACACGGCGGCAAACTGCCGGTACAACAACGATCGCAGCCGCTGGGAGCGCTACGACAGCCGCACCGGCCGCTACGAGACGTACGACACCTACAACCGCAACCGCACCAACGGCGGCTCGTACGAGGAGGCGCATCGCAGCTTCCACTACTCGCATGACCGCCAGTGCCGCGAGCGCGCCGCGCGACGTCCGCTGGACGTGCGCTGGCAGGTGCAGGTCCGCTCCGAGTGCAAGGCCGCCCACGACGACTTCCACCGTCGCTCGGGCACCACGCACCGCTAGGCCATTGCCGGACCCAGGTTGAACGAAAAGCCCGCGCCCATTGAGGGAGCGGGCCTTCGTTTTGGCCGTTGACACACCCGGGCGGATTGTCCATATTCAAGGCGGATCTAAACCCCGGCCAGACTGGGCAGTAGGTTCCACCCGGGGGCAGAGCAATCTGCCCCCTTATCTTTTGTATCCCTTTCTGCCCTCCCGCGGCGCCTTCACAGCCGCACGATTCCCCGCGGATCACGACGCGACCCCACGGTGCACAGGATCGGCGCGAGCCGGTCGAAGTAGTTGTGCCCGTTCTTCTTATACCATTTCTCTTGATTATTTGTTCACTTCGTTTACATTTGGTTCACCTTCAACCGGAGGCTGGACCGATGTCGCAATGGGATTTCCCGCCGATCAAGGAATCCGCCGAGGAACTGCTCGTCCTGCTCAAGCATGA
>DASQZE010000555.1:0-3851 GCA_035638875.1 Longimicrobium sp. | reverse complement strand
GTGCGAAAGTGCGAAAGTGCGAAAGTGCGAAAGTGCGAAAGTGCGAAAGTGCGAAAGTGCGAAAGTGCGAAAGTGCGAAAGTGGGGAGGGCGGATCCATTGGGATCGCGTACACCCGGCCGGAGCGGCTAAAGCCGCCGCTGGGACTGCCATAAGCCCTGTCTCGCGCCGAGGCGCGGCGCGAACAGGGCTTCAACGGCGCTAACCGCGCTTCGGTGCACCGGGCCGGCCCGCGCCGGGGCAGTCCGCGAAGGCGGACTTCGCGAATTTCCAGCGGCGAATTCATTCGCTTGGACGGGGGCTCGCATCCGGCCGGCTATCCATCCCTCGACCGAGGCTCGGCATCCCTGCCGGCGATCCATCCCTCGACTGAGGCTCGCATCCCGGTCGGCTTTCATCCCTTGATGGCGGGTCGCATCAGGGCGCGCTGCGGTGACCGCGAGCGATCCTCCGATCCTCCGATCCGTATCCTCCGACGCACCTGGCTCGATCGTCCGGGGACGATGCGGCTTTGGTGCCTCATCCACAACCCCGGCGCATCCATCCGCCGGAGATGCGCATCCAGGCAAACGATTGGGGTCACACGTCGTACGGGGTGTACGCGGACGGCCGTTCACTTCCGCAGCGGCACACTCCCGCATGCACCCACTTTCCCAACTCTCGCGCGCCGAACGCGGCCCCGCTATCATGTACGCTCACCCTGCTTCATCCGGAGGTCCGTTCATGTCCCGGAACGCCGCGCATGTCTGACACGCTGGACGACGCTCCCCGCCACCATCCCTTCGTGCTGGGGATCATCGGCGACTCGGGGAGCGGCAAGAGCACCGTATCGCGCGGCGTGCGGGAGCTCATCGGCGCCGACCGCGTTTCTACGCTGGAGCTGGACGACTACCACCGGTACTCGCGCGCCGAACGCCTGGAGCTGCAGCTCACGGCGCTCAACCCCATGGTGCACAACCTGTCGCTCATGCAGGAGCACCTGCAGCTCCTGCGGCGCGGGCGGCCCGTGCGCAACCGCAGCTACGACCACACGGACGGCAGCTTTGGCCCCATGCGCACGCTGGAGCCGGAGGAGGTCGTCGTCGTCCGCGGGCTCCTGGGCTTTCCCACGGAGGAGCTGCGGGCCTGCTACGACCTGACCGTATTCCTGTACCCCGAGCCGGACCTGCTCTTTCGCTGGAAGCTGCGCCGCGACACCAAGTCGCGCGGCTACAGCGAGGCAGAGGTGCTCAAGAGCATTGCCCGGCACCTGCTGGACAGCAAGATGTACGTGCTGCCCCAGGCGGACCGCGCGGACCTCGTGGTCCGCTACGAAGTGCCGGACTGGGAGGCGCCGGACACGGAGGTGCGCACGTCGCTCCTGCTGCGCCGCGCGGCGGCGGAGGCCGTGCGCCGCGACGGCATCGGCGGCCAGCTCGGCGAGCACGTGCGGGTGGAGGAGCAGGACGGAGACGAGGGCGGGCTGATGATCCACGTAGAGAACGGCCTTCCCGTGGAGGTGGTGGACGAGTGGGGCGCGGAGCGGTTCCCGGACACCTACGCCACGGCGCGCTTCGGGCTGTACCAGGACGAGGAGGGCGGGGAAGGACGGCTGGTGCCGCTCGCCTTTACCCAGCTGCTGATCGCCGAGCTCGCGCAGAAGCTGCGCCGCCCCGCCGGACCGGCCGCGCAGCCCGCCGGCGAGGCCGTGCGGGTGGACTGAGATTTTCCGATTCCGGTAGTGATCAGCGGACGCCGCGCACCCCGCGCGGCGTCCGCGTCCGTTCGGGAAAAGGCGGGACGGCTCCTTTCGCGCGCTGGCTCGTAAACGGTTGACGCACAAGCGATTTTCCCGTTAGCCTTCACGGTTGCCGCCCCACTCCGCCCGGCGCCTCAGGCGCACGCCTTCGCGCGATCCACACGGTCCCATGATCATGCCCAAGCCCCTGTCCGCCACGCGCATCGGTGCGCTCGCCGCGCTGGTGCTCGCCGCCGCCTGTACGGACCGCACGCCCACGGACCCCGCCGGCACGCTGCCGGCCGGCCGTGAGATGCGGACGGAGATCGCCTGCACCGTTTCGGTGGCGGACGGGGCCGTGCGCTGCGGCGACCCGGCCCCGGCGGGCGGCGCGTCGCAGGACCTGATCCTGGGCGGGCAGGGGACGTACGTGCGCCTGGCATCGGCCAACGCGGGCCGCGACGACGCCACGGGCGAGTTCGCCGTGGACGTGACCGTGCAGAACCTGCTGTCGCTGCAGATGGGCACGCCGGACGGCACCACGGCCACGGGCGTCCGCGTCTTCTTTGAGCAGATGCCCACGGCCACGGCGGGGAGCGGCGAGGTCACGGTGGCCAACGCGGACGGCACGGGCACCTTCACGCGCGTGGGCCAGCCGTATTTCGCGTACCCCGCGATCCTGGAGCCGCGGGGCTCGTCCGCCCCCCGCACCTGGCGGTTCGCCGTCCCGGACGGGGTGACGCGCTTCGGCTTCACGGTGTACGTGCACACCGCCCTTCCCGCGGAGCAGGGCGTGCTGCGCTGGCTGCAGGAGGAAGGGCCCGCCTGGACGCCGCTCACGCAGGTGCGGGCCCTGTGGGGCACGTCGCCGAACGACGTGTTCGCGGTGGGACTCTCCGGGCGCATCCTGCACTTCGACGGCGCGCGGTGGACGGCCATGCGCAGCGGCACGGGCGCGGGACTCCTGGGGGTGTGGGGCACGTCCCGCCACGACGTGTACGCCGTGGGCGATTCCGGGACCGTGCTGCGCTATGACGGCAACCGGTGGAACCGTCTGGCGGGACCCGTGGCCAACCGCTTTCTGCGCACCCTATGGGGGCGCGGCGACACGCTGTGGATCGCCGGCTTTCAGCGCGATGCCAACGCCCGCTCCCACGGCCTGGTCATGCGCTCGGTGAACGGCGGGGCGACCTGGAGCGAGACGTTCAGCACGGCCGCGTCGGGCAACCGCCAGCTGTGGGGGATCACGGGCACCTCGGGCGGCGCGCTGGTGGTCACGGGGCTGCAGTTCGGCACCGCGGACGGCCACAACGACGCGGTGATCCTTCGCTCCACGAACGGCGGGGACAGCTGGACGGAGCAGGAGGTGGTCTCGGAGCCTTCGGCCCGGCACCTGTACCGGGTGTGGGCGCAGGGCGAGCACGTGTTCGCCGTGGGCGAACGCAGCAGCGAGACGATCGCGGGATTCGAGGGCTTCACCATGCGCTCCGCGGACGGTGGCGTAACGTGGACGCGGGAGAGCCACGCCGCGCCGTTGTCGCTGTACGGTGTCTGGGGCTCCGCGCCGGACGACGTGACGGCCGTGGGCCCCGGCGGGGTCCTGCGCTATGACGGCACGGGCTGGACCGCCGTGAACCCCGGCGGCGCCAACGACGCCTTTCACGCGGTGTGGGGAAGCTCGGCCGGCACCGTGTTCGCGGCGGGGAACAACCAGCTGATGGCCCGCCGCACGGAAGGTGCGTGGGCCCTGACGCCCTATGCCGGCGACTTCGACCACAACTACGTGGCCGTCTGGGGAGCGGGGACCAACGGCCTGTACGCGGTGGCGCGGGTGTACGACAACGACGTCAACTCCTGGGGCACGGCGCTGCTGCACCGCACCGCGCAGGGGTGGACGACGGTGCGCCCGTGGGAGGCCAATCTGGAGCTGATGGGGATCTGGGGCACGGGCACCGGGATCGTGATCGTCAGTGGCTTTCGGTACAACGCGAACACGGGGCGTTACGAGGGTGTGATCCTGCGGAACGGCGGGAGCGGGTGGACGGAGACGGTGCGCGTGATGGGAGACGGCACCCGCTTCAACGCCGTCCACGGGGACGGGGCCGGCAACGTGTGGATTGCGGGTAACGCCAACA
>DASQZE010000554.1:0-2969 GCA_035638875.1 Longimicrobium sp. | reverse complement strand
CAATGAACACGGGGCGCACCGGGTTGCGCAGCGAGTCCAGCCGCTCCGCGCGCCGGCGCTGCGCCTCGCGGTCGCGCACCACGTCGAACAGTTCCGTCTGCTGCTCGCGGAGGTCGCCGCGCTGGCTGCCGCGGGCGGGCTCGCGGGACGCGGCCTCCAGGCGCACGTCCGTGAGCTGGCGCACGGTACCGCCCTCCACGGGCGCGGCGTACAGGTTGTTGGCGCTCATCCAGTAGACGGTGCGGCCGTCCACCGACAGCTCCGGCGACATCTCGCGCCCGGGCGTCTGGGTAATGCGCCGCTCGCGCCCGTCCGCATCCACCACGAACACGTCGCCGAACCGCTCGAACGCGCGGCGGCTGCGGTCGCGGCTCCACCCCCCGTCGCCCTGGCCGGGGAACACCCGGTCCGCCGCGGAATCCGCCAGCATCTCCGGCGCGCCGCCGCGGACGGCCACGCGGTACACGTGCGAGGCCGTGTCCGTGGACTGGGGGCTGCGCCAGCGGAAGTACACCCAGCGATTGTCGGCGCTGAAGCGCACCTGGTCCGGCGAGCGGCCCACCAGATCGGTGCCGCGCATGATGTTGCGCACGGACAGGTCGAAGCCGGGCCGCGGCGCCGCCGGTTGCGCGGCCGCCGGGGCACAAGCGGCCACAACGGCCAGCACGGCCGCCCCGCGCACGAGGGAACGGATCATCGCACGAGTGGATTTGCAGGTGTGGAGATGGATGGAATGCTAGCAGATTAGCAGCGGACGCCGTTCCGCCGCAACGCCGGATGGAAACGGCAGGCTCACAAGCGCAATCCGCCGCATCCGCATCGGGCCGTACGATTCTGATTCACTGGATCGTGCAGGGGAGGGAGGGCCCCCGGCCTGAGCGGCTAAAGCCGCCGCAACGACTGCGGAAAGCCTCACAAAAAGCGTGAGGCTTCAACTGCATCTACTTCCCCGCGCGCATCCACCTGATCGTAGCGGGCGAGCGGCAGGGAAGGCCCCAGACGGTAGCGGGCATCCGGCCGGAGCGGCTAAAGCCGCCGCTGGGAAAGCGGCAAGCCCCGTCTCGGCTCGCTGCGCTCGCCGAACGGGGCTTCAACTGCGTGAACTGCACTCCGGTGCACATCGGCTACCGGTGCACGGGCAGTCCGCGCAGGCGGACTTCGCGATTTTCCAGCGGCGAATTCATTCGCTCCTGGCCCGGCGGAACTCCGCCCCGGTGCACACCGGCCACCGGGGCAGGAGTTCCACCCAAAACCGCTATGCCGTGGGCAGGTCTATCTCGGGCTTGTCGGGGTGCGGGCGGTAGATGACGCCCACGCGGCCAATGGACTGCACGGCGACGGCGTTGTCCAGCCGCGCGGCCAGGGCCTCGGTGCCCTCGCGGGTGCCCATGGGCGCCGCCTCAAGGATCTTGACCTTGAGCAGTTCGCGCGTGTTGAGCGCCTCTTCCAGCGAGCGCACCGTCTGGTCCGTGATGCCTTCCTTGCCCACGAACACCACCGCCTTGAGGTGGTGCGCCAGCGACTTGAGGTGCGCGCGCTGCTTGGGGGTGATCTCCACGTCCGTCTTTCCGCCTGCTGGTTGAGGATGCCTGCCGTCCAACGCCCAAGATAGCGAGCCACGTGCCGCCGCGCAGGATTGGGGGCGGATGCCGTCCTCGCCGTGCTCATGTGTTTACTCCGTCCCCATCGTGGCACAAGCGGATCTGCCGGGTTGTATTCGGTTTTTGTTCGGATTGGATTCATCAACCGAAAAATCCCGGATGCCTGCCCTGCCCCGCTGGATCGAGCCCCAGCTGCTTTCCTTCGCGCCCAGCGTTCCGGCCGGCGCGGGGTGGATCCACGAGCTCAAGTACGATGGATACCGGCTGCACCTGCGCCTGGAGGACGGCGAGGTGCGCCTGCTCACCCGCCGCGGGCACGACTGGGCGGAGCGGATGCCGGCGCTCGCCCGCACCGCGGAGTCGCTCGCAGCGGAGACCGCGTACCTGGACGGCGAGCTGGTGATCCTGGACGACGACGGCCACCCGGACTTCGACGCGCTGCACGCCTGGATCCGCAGCAGCCGCAAGCGCGTGCCCGGGCTGCTGGCGTTCCAGGCGTTCGACCTGCTGCACCTGGATGGAGAAGACCTGCGCACCGCGCCCCTGGCCGAGCGCAAGGCGGAGCTCGCGGTGCTTCTCGCGGCATCCGGCGCGGCGGCGAGGACGATCCGCTACGTGGACCACCTGGAGGGGAACGGCGCGCTGTTCTTGGACCGGGTGCGCGCGGCGGGGCTGGAGGGCGTGGTTTCCAAGCGCGCCGCGAGCCGCTACCGCCCCGGCACCCGCGCGGCGGAGTGGGTAAAGACCAAGTGCTTTGAGCGGTACGACCTGGTGGCCGTGGGCTTTACGGGCGCGCTGAGCTCCGTGCTCGTGGCAACGGAGGAAGACGACGGCCGTCTCCGCTACGTGGGCCGGGTGAAGGGGTGGGTGACGCGGAAGTCCGAAGCGGGCCTGGTGGCCGCGTTGAGCGAGTGCGAGACGGATGCATGGCCGCTCGCCGGCCGTCCGCCGTCGGTAAAGGGCGCGCGGTGGGTGCGGCCGGAGCTCACCGTGACCGTGACCGCGCTCCCCCGCGACGAGACCGAGCCCCTACGCCACGCCACCCTTCGCGACTGGCGCCCCCGCAACGTGCTCAAGCTGCTGCGTTGAGGGGGCTGGGGATGCAGACCGGTGATGCAGATCGGCGATGTAGGTCGGTGATGCAGAGCGGGGATGCAGATCAGGGGATGCAGATCGGGGATCGAGAAAGGGCCGCCTCCCATCTCCCCGGCGCACTCCCACACCCGGCGAATGAATTCGCGGCACCGAAAACGTGATGTCGGCCTTCGCCGACGGCCCGTGCACCCACGGCCGATGTGCACCGGGGCGAAGTTATACCAAATCCGTAAAAACAGTAGGTGGTTAGGAGTGCGGCGTTTACATTGTGGA
>DASQZE010000553.1:0-13106 GCA_035638875.1 Longimicrobium sp. | reverse complement strand
TGTAGCCGCGATTTCAATCGCTGCCGTTCTCTTCCGCCCTCGCCAACTTTCCGCTCTCTTCCGTTCTCTTCCGCCCTCACCCGCCCTCCTGCGCTCTGCCGCGCTTACCCGCCCTTCCCACGCACACTCTACTCCACCGGCGGCGACGTGCTCAGCCCGTCCGACGGTAGCGCGTCGTCATGAAGCCGTGCCATTCACCGTCCGCCTTCTGAAAGTGCGAGGTCATCACCCGCTCGTCGTCGCTGATGATCTCGATGGTGTCGCGGTAGCGGGCCATCTTGCCCGGTTCGGTAAAGCTGGGGCCGTCGCTGTACAGCGCCAGCCGCGTGTCGCCGGGCTCCAGCTCGCCGTCGTACACCCACAGGAACGTCATCATGGACCCGACGTAGGTGCCCGTGAACCGCTTCTTCTCCGGGTCGTAGCCCACCGTCATGATCGTGTTCGACGTTCCATCGTCGCTGTGCCCCTCGCAGACCACCCACACGCCACCGAGGGAGCGGACGCTCTCCGTGCCCGTTTCGCGAACGGGCGGCTCGCCGGATCCGCTTTCCATGTCGGCCTCGTAGGTCCAGCTCCACTCACCGGCCAGCCGCTGCAGCCAGTGGTGCTCCGCCTGTGCTTCTGCCTGCATGGGATCGCTCCTCGTGAAGGTGAATGATGGTTCACAAACGTGATACCGCGCCCGCGGAGCAGCTTTACCAGAAGATGCTGCGCGGACGGGTCGCCGACAACCCAACGTTTTGCTGGGCCGATGAGGAGGGGCGCGGAGGTCCCTTCCCAATTCTTTGCTCCGCGTCCTCCTCATCCGGACTCGGGATCAGAAGGTTTCGCCCGTTTCCAGCAGGGTCTTGAGGTTGGCCAGGATCTCGGGCCAGCCGCCGGTTTCCTTCTTTCGGCCGCTGAGCGCCTGCAGCATCTCCGTATCGCCCTGGAAGCCGTCGTGGATCACGGTCAGCTTCACGATGGGGCCGTTCGGCTCGATCTGGAAGGTCACCTTGCCGCGCTTCTCCTTGACCAGCTGCGCGAAGTACTCGTCACTCCAGCCGAAGAAGCCCGCATGCTCGGGCTGGTAGTTGTGCCAGGTGTACGACAGGCGGCGGGGCGGATCGGCCTCCAGCACCACCTGGTCCATGTCGCGCGGCTCCGCGCCGGGCGCGTCCTGCCAGAGCACGGGCGAATCCACCTTCCAGTCGGAGACGAGCCCCGCGCCCCAGTAGCGGTGCGTGAACGCCGGGTCCGTGAGCGCCTGCCACAGCTGCTCGGGCGTGGTGCGGATGTACGTCACGTACACGAATTCCGTCTGGCTCATCGCTCCATCCTCCAGGGCGTGCTTGAGGTCCGCGAGCGCCCGGGCGCGTTCGCGGCCGTAGCGGTCCATCCACCGATCGGCGATGTCGTTGATGGGCGCCGCGTTCAGAAAGTGCAGCTTCTCGCGCCCGCGGCGTTCCGTGGCCACCAGGCCGGCGGCGTGCAGCACGGCCAGGTGCTTGGTCACGGACTGGCGCGCCATCTCCAGCCCGGCGCACAGCTCGCGCAGCGTCTGGCCGTTGCGCCGGTGCAGGCGGTCCAGCAGCTGCCGCCGGGAAGGGTCCGCGAGTGCCTTGAAGATCTCGTCCATCAGCGCCGATCGTTTTATGCAGCCATCCGGCTGCCTGTTCCATGATACGCAGCCCTCCGGCTGCCTGTCAAGGATGAACTTCGGCGGGACGTGCGTCCGAGGTGGGGTACCTCCGGCCGGGGATCGCGCCAAACCGCACGGCCACCCTGCGACGTCATCGGGTTCCGGCACGAGCACACCTTACGGATCGCGATCATGTGGATGATGTGCCAGGACGGGCATCCGCCTCCGCTGCGTCGATCCTGCCCCTCCCAAAAAACGCGGATGGCCGTCTCCTCGCCGGCAGCGGCCGGTCTACCAAGGGCCTGACGCATCCTGCCGTTCGCGTCCGATTGCGTCTGCGTCCGGACGTCACGATCGCCATCATCCAGTTGTGCGGCTTCCGCCAACCCGGTACGTGCGGGAGCGATGCGCCGCGACGGCCGGTCGCGGATCGGCCGAATCGCGCCGGTGGCCCGAGATCCTTGGCAGAGCGGCGGCTGCCGGCGAGGGGACGGCCATCCGCGTTTTTTCAAAAGCAGGATATTCGCTACACGGGGCAGAAGCCCGCCCATGCACATCATCCACCTGATCGCGATCGGTAAAAGGCTGCCCAAACCGAAAGGCCGCCCCACCGGAAGAAGTCTGGTTTCCGGGGGGTGATCCGCCGCACCGCTCCATTCCGCCCCTCCGTCACGCATCCGCGCAGTCCGCCAGCCGCCGCTCCAGGAAGCGGCGCTCCGCCGCATTGCGCGCGAGGCCCAGTGCTACGGTGAAGTGCGCGCGCGCGGCGGGGCGGCGGCCACGGCGCAGCTCCATCTCACCCATCGCGGCGGGAAGAAAGGGATAGCGATCCAGCCGCTCCCCATCGCTGATCGCGCCGAGCGCCTGGAGCCCGGCATCCGCCCCGTCGCGCTGGCCGATGCCGATCGCGCGATTCAGCGCCACCACGGGCGACGGCGCGATCTCCATCAGCCGATCGTACAGCGATACGATCAGCGACCAATCGGTCGCTTCCAGGGTGGAGGCACCGGCGTGCGCGGCGGCGATGGCGGCTTCCACGTGGTACGCCGTGAGCTCGGTGCCCGCGGCGGAGAGCCGCAGCAGCGCCAGCCCGTCCGCCACGAGCCGCGAATCCCACCGCGACCGGTCCTGCTCCATGAGCTGGTGGAGGTCGCCGGCCGCGTCCAGCCGCGCGGGGAGCCGTGCCGCATGCAGGCACATCAGCGCGACGAGCGCGGCGGTCGCGGGCGTGGCGGCCGGCGGATGCTCGCGCAGCAGCGCCGCGAGCCGCATGGCCTCGCCGCACAGCTCCGCGCGCACGGCGGGCCCGGCCGACGCGCCGTGGTAGCCCTCGCTGAACAGCAGGTACAGCGCCCGCATCACGGCCCCGAGCCGCGGGACGAAGTCGGCGTCCCCCAGGTCGAACAGGCGGCGCGAGCTGGCCAGCGTCTTTTTGCCGCGGGAGATGCGTTTCTCCGTCGCCGCTCGGCCCATGAGGAACGCGCTCGCGATCTCCCCCGCGCCAAAGCCGCAGAGGATGTTGAGGATGAGCGCGACCTGCGCCTCTTGCGGCAGGCGCGGATGGCAGCAGCTGAACATCATCCGCAGCTGCTCGTCGCGGATGGCGTGCGCGCCGAACGCCTCGTCCAGCAGCGGGGCCACCGTCCGCTCGCTCTCCGCCAGCCGCACCAGCTCCGGCGCGAAGGTGCGTGCCGTCCGCTCGCGGCGCAGGACGTCGATCGCGCGGTTCCGGGCCGTCGCCATGAGCCACGCCGACGGGTTGTCGGGGATGCCGCGCGTCTTCCACACCTCCCGCGCGCGGCAGAACGCGTCCTGCACCACGTCCTCTGCCAGGGCCAGGTTGTGCACGCCGAAGATGCGCGTGAGCGCCGCCACCATGCGCCCCGACTCGCGCCGGAAGAGATGCTCGTCGAGGGTCATGCGCAGTTGTAAGGGATGGTGGCGCGGGGGAGGGAAGAGCGAGTGAGCGGGCGAGCGGGCGAAAGAGGCACCGGCGAACGGGCGAACGGGCGAACGAGCGCGCGGGCGGAAACGGGAGCGACTGAATTCGCGGCTACGACATCACACTGTCGACCTCCGCCGACACCTCGTGCACGGGGGAGTGCCGTGCGCGAGGCTTGTTTTCCTGAGGGAGGCGCCACCGGCACCCGTCCCGTGCACGAACCCCGGCGCCGACCGAAGGATCTACCCTCCCGCGCATGACCGCCGCTCCCGTGCACCGCGCCTGCCCTCGGACGACGCGGCGCCCGGCCTCGCCACACCGCCGAAAGCCCCAACCCCGTTGTTTTCCTGAGGGAGGCGCCACCGGCACCCGCCCGTGCACGAACCCCGGCGCCGACCGAAGGATCTACCCTCCCGCGCATGACCGCCGTCCCCGTGCACCGCGCCTGCCCCCGGACGAACGCGGGATGCGGAATCGGTGCACGGACGCAGCCGTCTCGGGGACGTGGAGTAGATCCTTCGGTCGCGCGCAAAGGATTGCGCGCGTTTGAGCTCCGGCGTGCGCTCCCTCAGGAAATCATGCGTGGAGCGCGGAGCCCTCCCAGGGTGCCTACGCGGGTTCCAGAGCGCGTGGCGCGGGGCTCTCCAAGCGCGTACTACGCGGGTTCCAGAGCCCGGAAGCACGGATTTCCCCACACGCGTTAGCTCGCCTCGATCATCCCTGCCGCGCCGGGGCGTAGCGGAGCATCACGTTGCCTGAGGGATACGCCCGCGCCTCCAGCAGCTCCAGCCGCACGCGCTTCGGCAGGCCGCTGACCACCGGGCAGCCGTTGCCCAGGAACGTGGGGCTCACGACGAACCGGTACTCGTCGATCAACCCGTGCTCCGTGAGCAGCGACACGATGGAGCCGCTGCCGAAGATCATGATGTCCTTGCCCGGCGCGCGCTTGAGCGCCTCCACGTCGCGCGGATCGAACGCGGGGAGCAGCCGGGAGTTGCGCCACGGCACCTCCGTCCGCGTCCGCGAGAACACCACCTTCTCCGCGCCGTTGATCCACTCCGCCATGGCCCGGATCTCCGGCGCGTGCCGGCCGGGCGCGTGCGGATCCTCGTCCACGGCGTGCGGCCAGAAGCCTTCGAACATCTCGTACGTGCGGCGCCCGAACAGGATGGCGTCCGCGTCACCGAGGTTGTCCGCGGCCGCGCGGTCCAGCTCCGGCTCCGGCACCACCCAGTCCAGCCCCCCGTCGGGCGCGGCGAAGTATCCATCCGCCCCCACCCGGTTGAACATCACGATTCGCCGCGTCGTCTCCATGCGCCGCATCCCCCGGTCAAAAGGGAAGCGACAGGACGGGCCGGACCTCCACGCATCCCCCGCCCGTGGCGATGGGGCACGCGGCCGCGAGCTCCGCCGCCTGCTCCAGGTCCCGCGCCTGCACGATGATGAAGCCCAGCACCAGGTCCTTGGCCTCCACGTAGGGGCCGTCCGTGACCGTGGCGCCGCGGATCACCTTGCCCGTGCGGTCCAGCGGCTGGCCGGGATCCTTGAGGTGGCCGTTCGCCTGCAGCCCGTTCATCCACGCCAGGTAGTCCTGCAGGCTGCGCTGCGCGGCCTCCGGCGTACCCATGGCCGCCTGCTGCTCCTCCGCCGTGCTGCGAAAGAGGAATACGAAGTCGTTCATGCCGATGTGCTCTCCGGATGGGGCGCCCGCCGCGCCCGGAGCCGTTTCCGTGCCCCGGCGGGTGCGTCATCTCATCAGACGCGCGGGCGGACGGGCGCCGGACATAAATCTTTCGGTGGATGAGGATCGCCGGATCGCGCGGGATCAGAATGCGGCGTAGATGTCCAACGAGAGCGTGAGCCCGCGGTCCGCCATCAGCCGCAGCGTGGAGGGCCGCAGCACGCATCCCTGGTTCGGGCTGCCCAGGAACACGCCGCAGAACAGGTCCAGGCGAAAGCGGCGGCCGAGATCGTCCCAGACCGCCCGGTCCGCGGGGAGCCGGCACAGGAGGGCCGCGATTGCGTCGTCCAGATCCCGCTCGGGGGAGGAGCCGTCGTCCAGCGCGTAGATCCAGCTGCCGGACCGCTGTGCGACCATTCGGTCTCCACGCCGTACCGGATCGCCTTTGCGCGCCGCGATCTCGGGCTGGACGCCGAGCAGCCGGGTGACCTCCGCGGGATCGAGCTCGCCGCCCATCACGCGCAGCGACACAGAGATCCGGCCGATGGGACCACCCAGGGCGAACCCGTCCGGCGGAAGCGATGGATGCCTGGCGCTCACGGGTTCCCCGGCTGCAGGACCACTCGGCGGATGGCCCCGATCACCACCTCCGGCGCGTCGCGATGCACGAAGTGGCCGGCGTCGTCCACCACGGTGAACACGCTGGGGGGCGAGGCCGGCAGCCAGCGCCGCATCCGCGCGATCCGCATCGCCTGCCACGCCGCAGCGAACGCCTGCATGTCCACCGCCTGTGCCAGCCCGGGCGGCGGCTTGCTCCAGGTCGCGTCCGCGAGCAGCATGGCCGTGGGGATGGGTGGAGGCGCGGGGATGCCCCGGCCGGCGACGTCCCCGTTCAGCAGGGCGCGGATGGCCTCGCTCTCCGCGCGGACGGGCGTGGGAACCTCGTCCATCCGGGCCGGATCCATGAGCGCTTCGAACGCCGCCAGCGCCGACGCCGGCGCGCCGATCTGCTCCAGGATGCGCGCGTGATCGTCGTCTGTTTGCGCCAAATCGAGGGGATCGATGTAGACGAGCCCCACCACGTCGCCCGGATGCCGCCCGGCGAAGTAGCGGACGAGCGCGCCGCCCCACGAGTGCCCCACCAGCACGTACGGCGGGGGGACGTCAAGCGTATCCAGCAGCTCGCGCAGCACGGCGACCGAGTGCTCCGGCGTGGGCGGCACCCCGTCCCAGTCCGAGCGCCCCAGCCCCCGCCGGTCGTACGCCACCACGGGCGCGAACCGGGCGACCGCGCCAAGGAGATCGCCCCAGTTCTCCAGCGGCGTTCCCGCGCCGCTCTCCAAGACGACCACCGCCTGCCCCGGCTTCCGCTCCCGCAGCCCCGCCGCCTCCACCTGCATGGACCCCCCCCCGACCTCCACCATGCGGCGGACCGGCGGCGCGTCCGCGGCCTCAGGCGGTGCATCCGTGCGTGCCGGGGGTGCGTCCGCCCGTCCACACGCCGTCACCAGCGCGACGAGGAGCAGGCAGAGCGCGGAGGAAAGGAATCCAGGGAGCCGCACCGGGTTTCTCCAGGGCGAAAGATCGTGTGAACGGGAGGCGCAACGCGGCCGGGGCGGAGCCGCACGACGGCCTTTATGGTGCAGTGCTCCGCGGGCGGATCGGCCTCGGGATCACGGCTCCGCGACGCAGCTCGTTCGCCCAGCTGCAAGCCGGGCGGCCTTGAGGGTCAGGTAGTCGCGCTCCGGGATGCTGGCCGTGCGCTCCGCCGCCGCACGGTAGTGGATGATGGCGCGCTCCGCATCGCCTGCCCGCTCGTGCAGGTGCGCGCGGACGGCATCCAGCCGGTAGTGCCCGCCCAGCCGCGCATCCAGCGGCTCCAGCAGCGCCAGCCCCGCCTGCGGCCCCTGCACCATCGCCGCCGCGATCGCCCGGTTCAGCGACACCATCGGGTTGTCCGACATGCGCTCCAGCACGCTGTACAGCGCCAGGATCTGCGGCCAGTCCGTATCCTCCGCGTGCGCGGCCTCGTCGTGCACGGCGGCGACTGCGGCCTGCAGCTGGTACGGGCCCACGGCCCCCCGCGAAAGCGCATCCGACACCAGCTCCACCCCCTCCGCGATCAGCGCTCCATCCCACCGCGACCGGTCCTGCTCGTCCAGGGGGATCAGCTCGCCGGCGGGGCCCGTGCGCGCGGCGCGGCGCGCATCCGTCAGCAGCATGAGCGCCAGCAGCCCCGTGACCTCGGCGTCGTCCGGGAGCAGCTCGTGGAGCGTGCGGGCAAGGCGGATGGCCTCGTTGGAAAGATCCGTGCGCTGCAGCCGGGGTCCGCTGCTGCTGGCGTATCCCTCGTTGAAGATGAGATACAGCACGTGCAGCACGGCGCTCAACCGCTCCGCGCGCTCCGCCCCGTCCGGCATGGCGAACCCCGTCCCGGACGACTTGATGCTCGCCTTGGCGCGGCTGATCCGCTGCGCCATGGTCGCCTCGGGCACCAGGAAGGCGCGGGCGATCTCCGCCGTCGTCAGGCCGCCCACGGCGCGCAGCGTGAGCGCGATGGCGGAGGCGGGCGTGAGGGCGGGGTGGCAGCACATGAACAGCAGCACGAGGGTGTCGTCTCCCTCCACGCCGATGTCCACCTCCGGCGGTGGCACGAACGCCCACTCCGCCCACACCTGCGTGGCCACGGCGTCCTCGCGGCGGCGGCGGGCCATCGCACTGCGCAGGTGGTCCGTGATGCGGCGCAGGGCCACGTGGTACAGCCAGCCGTGGGGATTGGTGGGGATGCCGTCCTTCGGCCACTGCAGGGCCGCCGCGACGAGCGCCTCCTGCACCGCGTCTTCCGCCGCGTCGAAGTCGCCGTGCCGCCGTGCCACGGCGCCGAGCACCTGCGGCGCCAGGTCGCGCAGCAGGTGCCCGACGACGGTCTCGGCGGATGCAGCCGTCACCCGTCGACGGGCGGGGCGCTCCCCACCTGGCGTACCTCGATGGGCATGTTCAGCGGCGCGCCGCCGGGGCCGGGCGCGGCGGACGCCTGCGCGGCGATCTCGTAGGCGCGCTCCGCCGAACCCACCTCCACGATCCAGAAGCCGGCCAGGAACTCCTTGGATTCGGGAAAGGGCCCGTCCGTCACCGGCGTGCCGTCGCTGCCCGCGCGCACGAGCCTGGCCTCTCCGGGCGCCGTGAGCCCCTGCCCGTCAACCCACTCGCCCGACGCGCTGAGCTCCTGGTTGAGCTGGTGCATGAAGCCGATGTGCGCCTTCAAGTCATCCGGGGACCAGTCGTTCACCTGGTACTCGCCGTTCCCGCGCGGCGCGTGCATCATCAGCATGTACTTCATGGTCGTTCTCCTGTCTGGGTTGGTGCCGTCGCCGGCGCGTCGTCAAGCCGCCGTGATCGGCGCTTGCATCCCCTAGTCGGAGCCGGCTGCGCGTTCTCTACATGCCCGCTGGACATCCAGACGCTGCCGGTGCGCAGGCGTGCACAAGCGGATGGCATCTCAAGGAGCCGTGGATTCCGGGACGCACGCGATGCGGATCATCGTGACGGGGCCGGCTTCGGTGGTAAAGGGCGGGCCCATGTCCCAGTGCTCCACGGCGCGCCCGCGGATGGTGTCGGCGGGGGCGGGCCGGGGCAGGACGATCAGCTCGGATCCGCTCAACCCCGCGTTGAAGTTGATGCGCACACTGTCGGAGAGCGTGTCCGCCGCCCAGTACAGGAGGAGCCGGTCGCGTTCGCGGCTCTCCGCCGGCCGGCCGCCGGCATCGAGCTTCGTAAGCGCCCACGCGGTGCCCCCGGCACGATCGCGCGCCTGCCTGGAGGCGGGCTCCGCGTGGAGGCGTACCCGCGGCGGCGCGAAGTACAGGCTGTCCGGCGTGGGGCCTCCATGACGATCGTGGACGGTGTAGCAGCCGGCCATGTCGCGGGGAAGCACGACGCGGGCTACGGAAGGCGCGCCGCCCGCATCCGGCCGGCCGCAGCCCGCGATCCCGAGCACGAGGAGCGTCCACGTCGGGCGAAGGAACGATCGCATTGGGTTCCGTTCTCTGCGGTAGAAAGCACCGGCGGCAGGTGCGGGTGCACACCGCGGGTCAGCGCCGCGGGGAGGCCGGGACCCAGCGGTCCCCCACGCGAAACGCGTCCACGCGCGGCTCGCCGGCCCCGGGGCGGGGCACCCGCCACCACGCGACCAGGTAGATGCCGCGGGCCACGGGCATCTCCCGCGTGTCGCCGCCCAGCGTCGCGCGGACGCGGACCGTGCCCTCCGGCGCCTGCCCCCAGGCGGTCGCGGTGCCCAGGTCGTGTGCCGGGTCCGTACGCGTCCAGCCGGGCCCGCTGCCATCCGTCCCCGCCTCCCATCCGCCCTCCCCGCGGAGCACGGTGATGCCGTGCAGGCGCGGCTCTCCCTCGTCACCCACATCCACCACGGCGTACGCGTCGTCCCCCTCGCGTGCGAGGGCGGCGACCCGGCAGGGTACGCCCGGGAACTCGTAGAGGACGGCGATCTCCGGGGACTCGAACCTGGGATTCATCCGCGGCGGACCGGCGTGGCGGTGAGAGAGCGGACTCCGGGACGGCGTGCTCCCAGTTGAACAGACTACCGCGGCCCGCGCAAGCCGTCCCGCATCCGCTCTCGTCTCGCGGTCACACGTCTTCGGTGGGGCAGGTGCGCATCACACCCCGCACCTCGATGGGCATGTTCATCGGCGCGCCGCCCGGGCCCGGCACCGCCGAGGCGCGCGCGGCGATGGCGTAGGCGCGCTCCGGCGTATCCGTCTCCACGACCCAGAAGCCGGCGAGGAACTCCTTGGACTCGGGGAACGGGCCGTCCGTCCGCGGCGCGCCGTTGCGTCCCGCGCGCACGAGCCTGGCTTCGCGGGGAGGGGCCAGCGCCTGGATCTCCACGAGCTCGCCCGCCTCGGCGAGCTCGCGGTTCAGGCGGCGCCAGTAGTCCAGGTGGGCCTCCCAGTCCGCGGGATTCCACTGGACGTGCTCGTACTCGCCCGTTCCCGCCGGCACGTTCATCATCAGCATGTACTTCATGGGTCGCCCTCCTTTACGATGGCCGGTCATCCGCGCGAGCGCCGTCATGCGCCCGCAACCCGTAGTCGGAGCGAGCCTCGTGGTCTCTACATTCGGATGGGTGGATACGGATTCGCCCGGCAGGATCATAGGACGCGAAGGGCGGGCAAGGGAGGA
Source organism: Longimicrobium sp. (assembly GCA_035638875.1). Lineage (GTDB taxonomy): Bacteria > Gemmatimonadota > Gemmatimonadetes > Longimicrobiales > Longimicrobiaceae > Longimicrobium. The sequence goes on along the minus strand of DASQZE010000553.1, from coordinate 2,663 downwards.
GGAGGACGATGGATGACCCGGCGATTACACCGACGATCGTCGGGCACGACGCCGGCCCGATGATGTCGGCCTTCGCCGACGGGTCCGGCACGGGTTGGTGCCGGCGCCGGTGGATGGAGCCGAGACGAGAAAAGCCCCGCTGGAGGCGGGGCTTTCTCGTTCCGGCGGAGGGGTGCCGCGTGCTGCTTCCAAACCGTACTTCTACCCGCCCCAACCCGGCGTCTGCCCGCCGGAGGTCTGACGATCCTCCGTATGGGAGTCTCCCGCTAGCAAATGCACGCGCTGTCGAAAGTGCCGGGGCAGGCGACGGGACCGCAGCTGTGGCCGGAGCACGGGCGCCCCAGGGCCGAGACCGCATGCCCCTGCACCGTGCCGCTCTCCGTGGACGTGTCGGCGGCAACGAACGACTCGACGCGCAGAGTGCCGAGGTCCAGCTGGATCTTCCGCATGAGCAACTCCTGGATGGGGAAAAGCGTCCGGCAGGCCATCTGGGTCGAAGCAGAGGAGCACGCCTGTTTCGCGACGGAACATAAAAGAAACACCGGGGGCGGGTTAAGGCAACTGCCTCGGACGAATGGGACGGCGACCACGCCTTTGGACGAATCCGGAAAACAAACAGCAACGGTACGGAGGAAAAGAGAAAAGCCAGGGGAACAGAGGATTGTGACGTTCCCTGTTCCTCTCTTTTTCCCTCTGTTCCTCTGTACCCATTCGTTTTCAGGAGCTGGCATAATACCAAATCTCGGGGTCCCAAGTACATTCCGAGCAGGATGAATCACGCGGAGGACGCGGAGAAAACCTTCTGTTTCTCCGCGTCCTCTCTTTATTCCTCCGCGTCCTCCGCGTGATTGTTGTTTCCACCAGTGCACAGATAATCACTGGAGGTGGTATAAGTGCTTCGCTTGCTTGCGTGCGCGACGAAGGAACGACGCCCGCGGCGAGATCCATCCTCGCCGCGGGCGTTCGTCATCTCCGATCGATCTACCACGCCCGATCCGCCGATTCGCATCATCCGGATCGTCCGATCTCCATCCCCCGTCAGCTCTCGGCAGACTGCACCGGGGGCACGGTGCGCAGGTAGAGCCAGATGGCGTGCAGCTCGTCTTCCGTGTGGCCCGTCATGGAGCGCCACGGCATGAAGTCCTTGAGCTTGCTGCCGTCCGGCCGCGTGCCCGTGCGGACGGCGCGGATGAAGTCCGCCTCGCTCCACTGCCCGATGGGCCCCGCGGGCGTAATGTTGGCCGCGGCCGGCGCGCCCGGCTCGGGGCTGGGCCCGCCCACCAGGTTGGGACCGTGGCAGCCGCGGCATCCGCCCACGTTCACCAGGTACTGCCCGTACTCGCGCGTGGGCCCCGCCGGCGGCGCGGTCTTGGCCGCGAGCGTGTGGTCCATGCGCTCGGCGGGGATGGCCGGCAGCTTGCCCGCGGCGTACAGCGCGCGCCCCAGCGGCCCCAGGTACGAGGTGCCCTGCTCGCGGTCCACCGGCGGCAGCGAGCGCAGGTACGCGATGATGGCCGATACGTCCTCGTTGCTCAGCCCCTGGTACTCGTCCGCCGGCATGATCATGATGCCGCGGCCGTCGGGGCGAATGCCGTGGCGGATGGCGCCCTCCAGCTGCGCGTCGGTGTAGCGGGCCAGCGCGCCGCCCTTGCCGCCCGTAAGGTTGCTGGCGTAGATGGTGCCCAGCGGCCCCCCGTCGATGAACTTCTTGCCGCCCAGATCCGCCGTGTGGCAGTCGGTGCACTTGGCCACGGCGTTCGCCAGGTGCTTGCCGCGCGCGATCTGCGCGGGGTCCTTCGTGACGTGCAGGCCGGTGGCGGCGGCCACGTCGTACGTCTTGCGCAGGCGCACCTCGCTCACGCCGTAGACCACGGCCAGCAGCAGCACCACGACGGCAATGAACCCCACGACGAAGGTCTTGATCAGCTTCATCTCGGAATCTTTCCAGGGAAGGTACGGCGGGCGGGAGTGCCGCTCGGCGGGGCCGGGGCACGGCGTGCGGGGAGCGCGGGGGCGAGGATCAGCTGCCGCCGCGTGGAGCACAGGGTAAACGCATTCGTTCCGCCCGTCAAGATTGCCGTAACGGACTTTTCCCCACGTGGGTTCAACCCGCGCGAAAGGCGCCGTCCCGATCACCGCATCGCATCCGCTACTTGTACAAACCCTGTGCGGCGCGCAGCTTGGAGGAACCGGCACGGGGTTCCTGGCGCTGCACCTGTTTATCCTGGAGCCGCGGGGCGTCATCGCGTTCCTGGACCGGGGCGACGTGGTGCAGAGCCTGACCTACCTGGGCGATGCGGGCGCGGACGCCGTGCTGCGCGTTCGCGACACGGGCATGGGCATTGGCCCGGCGGAGCTGGAGCGCGTGTTCGAGCCCTTTTGGCAGGCGGACCAGCGCTTGGCGCGCGAGCACGGCGGCTCCGGCCTGGGCCTGGCCGTGGCGCGCCAGCTGGCCCGCCTGCTAGGCGGCGACGTGACCGCGCAGAGCGTCCCCGCCGCCGGCAGCACGTTTACGCCGCGCCTGCCGAAGGACGGAAGTGCAGGAGAAAGTGCGTTAGTGCGTTAGTGCGGGAGTGGTTCGTGCGGCGGGGGGGTCGTGCACAATCGCGGCGTGTGTGGGTTGGCGGCGGGCGCCCTCCTCCCCGACCCTCCCCCACAAACTG
>DASQZE010000552.1:0-11746 GCA_035638875.1 Longimicrobium sp. | reverse complement strand
CGTGCCTTCCGGCAGCCGTGCGCGGCAGTCCCCATCGGAGCGCTGGCGGGCCCCTGCCCCGTGCCCCGCCCCCACGACCACCATGGCCGCCAGCAGGAGTGAACGGGCGGTATTTGCGCGCAGGGGCTGGCCAACCACCTGCCGGTGCAGCCAGGGGGCAAGCAGAAGCGGCACCGCCGCGAGGGCAGTGCCGCCTGTGACCCATTCGACCCGCAACCCCAGCAACACCCCCGCAAGAAACGCCAGAAAGGCCGATACGAGTGGGAGCGCCAGGTGCGTCACGCGTCCGGAGTGCGGGTGAATTGCGGTGCGAACGCATGCAGTCTAATGTCTCCCCCGCCCAGGTGTGTAACCGCGACCCGCCACCGCGTGAACAGGTTTCTCGCAACCGCTTCGCCTGCCATCAATTAGCAGCGTGAAAATCGTGCATTTCTCGCGATCATGATCCTCTGCGATCCCGTTTTTAAACGCCCGGCACCTGGAGTGGCGGGAGGGGCTTGGCGGTTTGCACGTTTGCAAGTAAACTGGATTGCAATGTGATGCACTTTCCGCCAACCACTTGGAGACAGCCCCATGAAGAAGCTTCGCCTGGAAGTCGACGCACTGCGCGTGGAGTCGTTCGGCACGGGGACGGCGTCGGTGGGGGGCACCGTGAACGCGCACTTCGACCGGATCGCGACCGGCCCCAAGCCCATCACGGATCCGCATCTCGACACGTCGCGAGTGGACAGCTGCTACTACAACACCTGCTACCACGGCTGTGACTGGACGGACGGAGCGGGCACGGCGTAACCCTCCGTGCACCATCAACCGCAACTCTTCTCGACACTCAGCGGAGGCAGCACCATGAAGAAGCTGCGCATGGAAATCGACGCGCTGCGCGTGGAGTCGTTCGGCACGGGGACGGGGTCGGCGGGCGGCACGGTCAACGGCCACTTCGACAACGTGGCCGACCCCGTCATCGTCACGGATCCGGCGACGGACCGCTCCCGCATCGACAGCTGCTACTTCAACACCTGCTACGAAACGTGCGACTGGGGCGGAAACGCGGTGCAGAGGCCGCAGCCCGTGGACCGGTCGCGCGTGGACAGCTGCTACTTCAACACCTGCTACGACACCTGCGACTGGACCGCGTAAGCGGCCATCGCGCAACCAGGAAGAAACACCATGAAGAAGCTTCGCCTCGACGTCCACGCGCTGCGGGTGGAAACGTTCGGCACCGGATCCGCGCTGGTGGGCGGCACCGTGGTCGCGCACTTTGACCACATCGCGCGCGGGCCCATCATCTTTACCGATGCGGAAACCGATCCGTCGCGCGTGGACAGCTGCTACCGCAACACCTGCTGGGATGCGTGCAACTGGGGGGATGCGGGCACGGCGTAGTCCGCCGCGCACCCGTGTGGAACGAGAACGGCCCCGCTGCCAGGCAGCGGGGCCGTTCGTCCGTCCTCGCGTCACCTGCCCGCCTGCGGACAGTAGATGCGGTATGCGCCGGCTCCAGTGGCCGGTCCATTCGCTCCCCACCAGGGAGAGACGAGCAGCGGCTTCCTGGATGGACGCCCCGTCAGTTGCAGGCCGAGCAGACGAAGCCGGGATAGGTCACGTCGCACGTGTTGTAGCAGGAGCCGTAATCACAGGAGTTCCCGCACGTACCGTCGGCGGAAGGAGCACAGGTCCCGTTGCACGATGCGTCGCAGGTGCCGTTGCAACTGGCTTCACACGTTCCGTTGCAGCTCGCGTCGCAGGTGGGGCAGCCGGGACACGTGCACTGTGTGTAGCACGTGCACTGCTCGCCGAACACCGTACCTTTCGGCTTCTCGGCCGGCGTCGTGTGAAAGCTGTCGATCCGCAGGTCGTCCAGCTGCAGCCTGAGCTTCTTCATGGATCCTCCTGTGGGCTTTTACGATTGACCAGGTGGGCGGTTACCGTGCGCATCGCACGGCAACGCTCCAATCGGCGCAACACTCAACCCGCCCTGCACCCTCCGCCTTTCCGACCTAGCCACCGCAGGGCATGCATAGCTGATCCGGGCTGGGGGAGGTGTCGCACGTCTGGCCGCCGCAGCTGTAGTCGCACGTCAATTCGCAGGTCCAACCGCAGCTGGCGCCGCACGTCGCGTCGCACGAGGCCCCGCAGGTCCCGTTGCACGAGGCGCCACAGGTGCCATTACAGCTTGCATAGCAGGTGGGGCAGCCAGGGCAGGTGCACTGCGTATAGCAGGTGCACTGCTCGCCGAACACCGTGCCCTTCGGCTTCTCCGCCGAGGTAGTCTGGAAGGTGTCGACCTGCAGGTCTTCGAGGTGCAGCTTGAGCTTGTTCATGGTGCCCTCTTGGTGGATGATTCCACGGGTGCATGCCGTGCAGATGGCGCGGCATCCACGACCTCCGTTCGCCGCTTTGCCCATTGCGTCAGGTGCGAGTCCTCACCCTTGACAGGGTACGCATTCCTGCATCGGACCGGGCGACGTGGCGCAGCTGTATCCGCCGCAGCTGTAGTCACACGTCGCTTCACAGGTCCAGTTACAGCTGCCCCCCGCACGTAGCGTCGCACGACGCTCCGCAGGTGCCGTTGCACGACGCGTCACAGCTGCCATTACAGCTCGCGTAGCAGGTGGGGCAGCCGGGACACGTGCACTGCGTGTGGCACGTGCACTGCTCACCGAACACCGTCCCCTTCGGCTTCTCCGCCGGTGTGGTCTGGAAGGTGTCGACCTGCAGGTCTTCGAGGTGGAGCTTGAGCTTGTTCATGGCGCGCTTCCTCGTCGCGTTGGGTGACCGGGTCAGAGCCGGAGAGGAAAAGCGCGGTACGGCGCCTCCCCGCCCCGTCTAAATGGCCACACGGCACCCGCCTCGCGACGGGTGCCGTGCGCCGCGGTTGGCGTCAGGGGCAGAACTGGCAGACGTGCTCGCGCCCCCCGTTGTACGTGGCCTGCGTCTCGGTACCGCCGCACTGCGCGTAGTCGCACGTCCAGTCGCAGGTGCCGTTGCAGGACGCATCGCACGTGGCGCCGGAGCAGTTGCAGGTGCCATTACAGCTCGCGTCGCAGGTGCCGTAGTTGGCGCACGTGGGGCAGCCGGGACAGGTGCACTGCGTGTAGCACGTGCACTGCTCGCCGAACACCGTCCCCTTCGGCTTCTCCGCCGGTGTGGTCTGGAAGCTGTCGATGCGAAGGTCTTCCAACTGCAGCCTGAGCTTCTTCATGGTGCCCTCCTGGAGCGGGATGGATGGACGGTCCGGGTGCGGAGCAGCCCTCGTCCTCCTTCCGCGCGCAGCCGTTCGTGTGCACCAGGAAGGCGGTGTTCACGAAAACGCGCCAGAGAACCATCGGCGGCACCTGCGACCACGATCGACACGGAGTGTCGTGAACGGTGATCGCAAACAGCGAGCCGAAACGTGCGCCCGTTTCAGATGCTAAAGCAGTGAGACAAAGCGCGAACCGAGGGAAGCGGGACGAGCGGAGGGACAGGCGGGAGAGGCGTGCGATGGAAACAATTCGGCCGCGAGGCGGGTGCCTCGCGGCCGAAGCCGTCTTGCTGCGACGGCCTTTACTGCGACTGCTGCGTGCAGTCCGGGCCCGCCGTACAGCCGCAGGGCGGGGCGAAGCAGATGCAGCCGCCGCCGGGCCGGTCTTCCACCGTGCCGCGCGCGTCGGTGGGATCGGCGATGGTGTTGAACGACTCGATCTTCAGGGCGTCGACGTGCAGCTTGTGCTTGCGCATGGCTATCTCCAGGGAGGATGGGTGGGACGAACGTCGCCGCCGGACCCAGCCGGGCCGCGCGGTAAGAGCGTGATCAGGCCGTGGCAGCGGTGCAGTCGGGGGCGCCCGTGCAGCCGCACGGCGCTACGTCACAAACGCATCCGTTCGAGTCCACGTCGGCCGCGAACGACTCGACGACGAGGCTCTCAGCCTTCAGCGCGTGCTTCTTCATGCGGTTCTCCGGTGCAAGGAACAGGATGCCGTTCAGCGGATCACGGATGCGAGGGGATCGATCCGGGTGATCGCATGGGACGCTCCCGTCCATGCACCCGCTGCCGACATCCCTGAAAAACGGATGCGAACGAGAGTGCCGGATTGCGTGCTCCGCATCATCCTGGCCTGGGTGGCGGACCGGGAAGCGTATGGACGGCGGCAGTTTGGGAGCGGTCCATCAATCTCCCACAATCCGCCGTTTTGCACAATTGGGGACGGTGTCCACGTTGCGAAATCCCAGGAAAGCCGGGAACGAGCCGCCGCCCGTCGCGGCGCAAGCAGTGAAAACGACGACGGCCGCGCCCCGTGCGGGAGCGCGGCCGTCCAGGGACCCGGCGGGGCTGCGTTCAGGCAGCCGGGTCTTCGTCCAGGCGGGGATAGCCCGCCGTGCGGTCGTGGCCGTGGCCACCGCCTTCGTCCAGGCGCGGGTAGGCGGTCGTGCGGTCGTTGGGGTGGCTCGCCCCCTCGTCCAGCCGCGGATAGCCGACGGTCCGCTCGTCCGCGCGGGGATATGCGGCCGTGCGCTCGTCCTGCCGCGGCGGCGCGGGCTCGCGCGCCACGCCCCACGCACTGGCGGCGGGCGCCGCCGGGCGCGGCGCGGGCTCCAGCAGCCCGCGGGCACGCAGCTCCTCGCGCACGCGGCGGTCGTGGCGCAGGCTCAGCAGCAGCATGGACAGCATCCCGGCCAAAAAGACCAGGAGCACCAGCAGCGTAAGCGGCGCGCGGTAGAAGCGGAACAGGCCCACGTCCACCGCCACCCGCTCGCCCCGGTTCAGCCAGGTGAACGCCGCGGCGGCGAGGGTGATGCCCAGGGCCGGCAGCCAGCGGCGCACGTTCACGCGGCCGCCATCGCGTGCTCCAGCTCGCCGGTAAAGGTGGCGCCCGACGTGGCGACCAGCTTGACGTCCGCGAAGTAGCCGATCAGCCCGGCGGGGCCCGCGAACGTCACCACCTTGTTGCTCTCCGTGCGGCCCTGCAGCCCGCCGCGGCGGCCCTCCTTTTCCACCAGCACTTCCTCCACGCGCCCCACCTCGGAGCGGTAGATCTCCGCCTGGATGGTGCGGTGTGTCTGGATGAGCTCCTCCAGCCGCGCCTGCCCGATCGCGTCCGGCACGAACTGGTCGCGCGGCAGGCGGGTGGCCGGAGTGCCGTCGCGCTCGGAGTACTTGTACAGGAACGCGTCGTCGTAGCGCACGGTGCGCATGAGTTCGAGCGTGCCCTGGTACTCCTCGTCCGTTTCGCCGGGGAACCCCACGATCACGTCCGTGGAGAGCGCGATGTGCGGCATGGCCTCGCGCACCCACGCGATCTTCTCCCGATACTCCGCCACGGTGTAGCGGCGCAGCATGCGCTTGAGCGTGCGGTCGTGCCCGCTCTGCACGGGCAGGTGCAGCTGCTTGCACACCGCCGGCTCCTCCGCCATCACCTCCACCAGCGCGCGGGTAAAGTCGTTGGGGTGCGGGCTGGTAAAGCGCACGCGGCGGATTCCGTCCACCCGCGCCACCTCGCGCAGCAGCCGGGGAAAGTCCCAGCCACCGTACTCGTACGAGTTCACCGTCTGCCCCAGCAGCGTCACCTCGGGCACGCCGCCGGCGGCCAGGGCGCGCACCTCGTCCAGGATGGCCTGCGGGTCGCGGTTCTTCTCGTCGCCGCGCACGTAGGGGACGATGCAGTAGGTGCAGCGGTAGTTGCACCCGCGCTGGATGGGGACCCACGCGCTCACGGACGAAATGCGCTTCGCGGTGACGCCCTCGTAGTTCTCGTGCGGATCGAAGCCGAGCACCGTGAGCCCGCGCGGCTGCTGGCGCGCGTGCGAGCCCCAGGGCAGCGGCTGCGCGGGGGCGGGCGTGCGGCGCGAGGCCACGTCCGTGAGCTTTTCCGGGAGCTGGCGATACGCGTCCGGCCCCATCACCAGGTCCACGCCGCCGGCGCGCCCCAGCAGCGACTCGCCCATGCGCTGCGCCATGCACCCCGTGACGCCGATGACGGCGCCCTGGCGGCGGAACTCCTGCAGCTGACCCACGCGCCCGATGACCCGCTGCTCCGCGTGGTCGCGGATGGCGCAGGTGTTCACCAGGATGACGTCGGCGTCGTCGGGCTTGTCGGTGGCGACGAAACCCTGCTCCGCCAGGATGCCGGCCATCAGCTCGCTGTCGCTGATGTTCATCTGGCAACCGTAGGTCTCGATGTAGGCTCGCTTCATGGGATGCACTGCGGGTCCGGTTGGGGCCAAGACCGTGCGGATACACCGGAGCGGCGCGGGGGTTCGCCTGGCGAAGGGGAACTGCGGGTTACAGGGGACAGGTTACAGGGTACAGCCAGCAACAGCGGATGCGTCCGCTACCCGAGCAGCGGCAGGATGAACGCGGGGTCGCGGGCAGGCACGGGAGAGGCGCGAAAGTCCTTCAGATCGCGCGTCACGATGCAGTCGGCTCCGGCCTTGCTGGCCGACACCGTTTGCACGGCGTCCTCGAAGTCCCTCCAGCCGAGACTCAGCGCATGCGACAAATCGGCGCGCTCAGCGGGAACGACATCGAGTATCCTCAGCAGGCAACGGCAGCCACAGCGCCCTCGAAACCCTGGTCGTTGGCGATGACGTAAAACACGGTCGTAACCGTATGTGGGCGGCCACGCATCCCTGGGCGCGGCCACGGTCGATGGCGGTCAGGACCCGGGCCGCATCGACCACGAACGGCATGCGGTTCAGCGCCACGTCAAGCACGACGTTGATGTCCAGGAAAAGCTTCACCGGCCGTACTTCTCCAGGAGGTGACGATGACAATCCTCTTCATCGGCGTCCCCGGCACCCGCACCGAGCAGCTTCCGGACGCTGGGCGTCAGCCCGAGTATCCAGTCCTCCGTCTCCGCCAGTCCAGAAGTCGCTTCCAAGCCCTGGACATGAAGCCGGCCGTTCGGGCCGGCCGGGAGCGTTCCGATCAGCTGCTCGATCGTCTCCGCCACACCCGTCCCGTGCTCCTCGCTGTACCGGCGGACACGATCCACGAGCCCGGAATCGAGTTCAATCCTGAGCGTTTCCTTGGCCACGAGAGTCTCCTTGCGTTGTGCTCCCTAACCATGCGTACCATCCGCAAAAGACGTCAACCGCTGGCGAATACAAGCCAGGACGAGGCAGTCCCTGCCCCATCTGTGCGGGTGGACTGCGAAGAGTTCGACCGCGCGTCTGGCCGATTCCGTAATGTCTCAACTGGGGCGGGCAAGCCCCAGTCGCGGGCGCAGGGCATCCTCATCGGCGTGGCTTCATCACGCTAAATCCAATGCCGGCGGATATTTGCAGAAATCCTGGCACTTGTTCGTCTTGGGCGCGCTGGTTGCTGTTCCGGCCCACGATCCTACGAGTGGGCCGTCATGTCGGCGCACTTGATCGTTCCATCCATCATTCCTCGCGAACAGCATGCGCCTGGACCCTGAACTCCCGGCCGGTGGCGACCCCTACGGCGGGGTACCGTCGGTGGTCTACAATCCGCCCCGCCGGCCGCCCCGGCCTCCCGTGGAAATCACGGCCTGGACGAAGGCACGATGGTGGGCGTACGGCGTCGTCACCTTTCTCATCGGGATGGCGTCCAACGCGGCGAACGCGACCCCACCCGCGGACACGTCCGCCCACACCGGGTCGTACGCCGAGTCGTACGCCCGCGGCGCCGCGGCCGGAGAGATCGTCGGCGGCGGCATCGGCGCGCTGCTGTTCACCTACCTGCTCGCCTCGCTGTTCCTTGCGTGGAGCAGGCGCACCCGGCGCTTCATCCCCGGCACGGCGTTCGGTTTGGCCCTGGTGACGAGCGCCGGCGCGGCAGGCGTTCGCCCAGCCGGGGAGACGGAGGCACAGTTCGCCAGCCTGCAGCGCTGGTCCGACAGCCTGGGAACGGAGCACTTCGCGAAAGACGATGCGCCTCCGAGAAGCACCGACGGGCGGATGGCGTGGGCATCGCGCATGGCCATGCTGGACATGGTCGAGCACGCCAAGGCGCGTCAGCGGGCCCACGGCTTTCATCCCGACACGTTCCCGGCGGCCTGGGGGACGGCGGAGTACCTGGCCAATGCGCGCAAGCACCCGGAGGTGCGCGAGTACCTCACGCGGCAGCAGGCCTTTTACCAGGAGATGGACTCGACGGAGATGCCCGTGCTGCGCGATCGCATGGAATTCAGGCTCCTGCAGTCAGGGCTGCGGGGGCGTGTGGTCGAGGACGTGCTCGCGGGGATGCGGGCGAGTGAGGACTCCGTGTGGACGGAGACGCGGCGGCAGTCACTGGCAAACCTGGTACTGGTCAGCGCCAGGCTGGATATGCACAATTTTCTCGAACAGATGGACGCTCGCGTTCACCTGGACCGGGAAAAAGGCATCGCGCGGTTCGACCGTCAGAGGGATCACAACCTCTTCATCACGCTGTCCGACCGCCACGATCGGCGGGCGGAAAAGGTCGAACGCCAGCGACTGGCTGGTCGCGGCCGGCTGCGGCACGTCCGCGGCCTATACGACCATCCCGGGCAAACGGCGCGAACCCGGGACCGCCCGTGACCGCACCGTCCCCATCAAAACGGAACGGCCCCGCTCCCGAGAGCGAGGCCGTTCTGCCGTTGCAGGCTGTCCCCTGTACCCTGTCCCCTGTAACCCGCAGTTCCCGTCCCCTCAGCTCCGCGCCCACTCCCCGTACAGCGGAAACCGGTCGCACAGCTCGCGCACCTCGCCGAGCACCGTGTCGGCCACTGTCTCGTCGTCGGGCGCGGTGATCACGCGGTCGATGAAGGTGGCGATGGTCCGCATCTCGTCCGTGCCCAGGCCGCGCGTGGTGAGCGCGGGGGTGCCGATGCGGATGCCGCTCGTCACGAACGGCGACTCCGTCTCGCCCGGCACGGTGTTCTTGTTGACGGTGATGCCTGCGCGTTCCAGCGACTTCTCGGCGACCTTGCCCGTGACGCCCTTGCCGCGCAGGTCCACCAGCAGCAGGTGGTTGTCCGTGCCGCCGGACACGAGCGTGAACCCGCGCTCGGCCAGCCCCTCGCCCAGCGCCTGGGCGTTGGCGATCACCCGCCCGCTGTAGTCGCCGAACTCCGGGCGCAGCGCCTCGGCAAAGGCGACGGCCTTGGCGGCGATCACGTGCATCAGCGGCCCACCCTGGATGCCGGGAAAGATCTGCTTGTCGATGGCCTTGGCGTGCTCCGCCCGGGACAGGATGAGCCCGCCGCGGGGGCCGCGCAGCGTCTTGTGGGTGGTGGACGTCACCACGTCGGCGTACGGCACGGGGTTGGGATGGTGCCCCGTGGCCACGAGGCCGGCGATGTGCGCCATGTCCACCACCAGCTTTGCCCCGCACTCCTGCGCGATCTCGCCAAAGGTCTCGAAGTCGATCTGCCGGGGATACGCGCTGGCGCCGGCGATGATCACCTTGGGGCGCACCTGCATGGCCTGGTCGCGGAGCGCCGCGTAGTCGATGCGGTGGTCGTCGGGGCGAACGCCGTACGCCGCCACGTTGTACAGCCGCCCGCTGAAGTTCACGGGCGAGCCGTGCGTCAGGTGCCCGCCCTCGCTCAGGTTCATCCCCAGCATGGTGTCGCCGGGCTCCAGCAGGGCGAAGAACACGGCCATGTTGGCCTGGGCCCCGCTGTGCGGCTGCACGTTGGCGTGCTCGGCGCCAAAGAGCTGCAGCAGGCGCTCCTGGGCCAGCTTCTCCACCTCGTCCACCACCTCGCAGCCGCCGTAGTAGCGCTTGCCGGGGTAGCCTTCGGCGTACTTGTTGGTGAGCACGGAGCCCGCGGCCTGCAGCACCGCCCGGGAGACGAAGTTCTCCGAGGCGATCATCTCCAGCTGGTGCTCCTGGCGCTCGGCCTCGTGCACCAGGAGGCGGTGGATGTCGGGATCGGTCTGCTTCAGCGCGTCCATTCGATGTCTATCCGGCAGTTCGGGCGGTGTGCGCACGCGGGATATCCGGGCGCCCCGAAACTACCCCGCCGCCCCCCCGGTGTCGAGAGCCGGCCGCCGCCGCGTGACGCGGCGGCGCGTCCGATCGTCTGTACGGCTCAGCACTTGCGAGCGGAGCGGCCAATCGCCTGGGGGCGCGGCCTTCCGCATTCGCAGGCAGTGACAGGTGCCGTCCGTCCCCCGGGCGCCGGCACGAACCTGACGTGGAGACATCCCATGAAGAACCTTCCCCGCCTGGGCGCCGTGGCGCTGGCCGTCATGCTTACGTCCGCCGCGTGCTCCAACAACCGGGGGCCCCTCGCGTATCCCGGCAGCGCACGCCCCAACGTCGTCGACCGCAACGGCGACGGGTACGACGACCGCACCGGTGAGCGCATCAGCGGCAACTCCGCCCGGCCCAACAAGGACAAGGGCCGCCGCGACGAGGTCCGCTGCAACAACGGGAACGGCAATGGCAACGGAAACGGCCGCTGCCGCAACGGCAATCGCGGCAACGGCAACGGCAAGGGCCGCGGCAACGAGTAGCCTGTCCGAATTGGATGATGAACGAGCGGCGGCGCGGATCCATTCCGCGCCGCCGCTTTCGTTTCGTCCCCCCAGGCCACGCCGCATCGCGGGCGCCTGGATTCGATCCGGTCACCACCGCGCCGACGCAACAGCCGGCGATGGGGCCGATTTGTTCTACGCGAGCGGGACGACCAGGTGCCGGACCGTCTCCCAGCTTCCGTCGATGATCGCGTCGCGGACCACGCGGGGCCGCACGTCGGATGCGGGCAGCTGGTCCAGCGGCAGCCACGACTGCACGAGGTGATGCTCCCGCGAGCGGACGTCGTGGGAATCCAGCTCCACCGAGAAGTAGTGCTCCAGCGAATGGACGATGCCCCCGCTCGTCCGGAACCGGTTCTCGACGACGAACCGGTACCGCGCGCGGACCACCTCACGCCCCAGCTCTTCGCGATACTCCTGCCGGATGCGGTCCTCCATCCGCTCGCCCGTCTCCAGCCCGCCCCCGATGAACGCGTAGCAGGCGGCCGGGTCGTCCGCCGGCCGCTGCACGAGCAGGGCGCCACCGTGGATGCAGATGCTCCGCACGCTCACGCGGATGGCACCCCGGGCCGCGACCTCTGCCAGGAACGCGTCCTGGTGCAGCATCACGCGCCGTCGGGGTGCCGGGCACCGCCCCGGGTGGCGGGACGGGGCAGGCGCGGCGCCCGCGCGGGGCGGTCCGGACGCTCGGCGGCGCGCGGCTTGGCGTCGGGAGTGGCGGGATCGGACGCACGCGGCCGCGGCTCCGGCCGGCGCGTGGTTTCCTTGCCCGGCGCGGCGGACGCGGTCGCGCCGGAGGACGGCAGGGGGCGCGTATCCGTGGGGACGGGGTGCCGTCCCAGCGGCACACGAGGGAAGAAGCCGGAGCGGAACAACCCGCCGCCCTCCCCCTCCAGCGCCGCGTTGCCCGTGCGCATGCTGAGCACGCGGTACACCTCGTCCCCCGCCCCCACGCGGCTCATGGCCGACGTCGCCGGCCGGTAGCCGATGCGCTCCGCCCGCACGAAGAAGCTCCCCGATCGCGTCAGCCGCACCGAGAACTCGCCGAACGCGTTGCTCTGCGCATAGCCCGCCGGCTGCCCGGCCGAATCGAGCACCACCAGGTTCGCGCTCGCCACCCCGCGCCCCGACCGGTCTTCCACCACCCGGCCATGCACCACCTGCGCATCCGCCGCCTGCGCCAGCACCACTCCCGCCGCAGCCGCCGGCAGGGCCTTGCGCATCGTCCGCTTCACGTCGTCCTCCTTGGATCAGGGAAATCCGCCGCCATCCGCACATCCGCACATCCGCACA
>DASQZE010000551.1:0-8009 GCA_035638875.1 Longimicrobium sp. | reverse complement strand
GATGGCATCCACCAGCTCGATGCGGCGCGGCACCTTGTACGCCGCCATCCGCGCCCGGCAGAACGCCTCGATCTCCGCCCCGTCCGCCCCCGCGTTCGTCGTCTGCCAGCCGGGCGCGGGGGCGGACGGGGCGGAGATCGAGGCGTTCTGCCGGGCGCGGATGGCGGCGTACAAGGTGCCGCGCCGCATCGAGCTGGTGGATGCCATCCCCAAGAGCCCCACCGGCAAGATCCTCAAGCGCGTTCTCCGCGACGAGGGATGATGCCGGTCGCCGCGCGCGATCCGCCGGCTGAGCTGGCAGGGGCTGTAGCACTCGGAGATCGGCGGATGACGATAAAAGGTCCCCGCGCGCGCGGGGACCCATCGTTCGTTGCATGGTTCCACTGTCCTCGCCGGCCGCTTACCGTGCGATGACGGCGTCGATCCGGCGGTTTGCGATCCAGTCAGGACGGATGGTGAGGGTCCCCCCGTTGGCGATGGGCCCCGGGCAGGCGGCCAGCCGCTCCTGCTGCGTGCCGAACGGAGTGGTGGGGGGGATGATCGGGCCCGCGGGCGTGCTGAAGGTGTTCGTTGCCAGCGCCTGGGCCGGATGCACACCCAGCTTTACGCTCGACGACGCCCGTACCCCGAGAATGGCGAACCCGGACGCATCCGTCCACCCGTCGGTGGCGCTGGAGTAGTCCAGCCCCTGCGCAATGACGCGAACGCCCGGCGCGCCCGCATGCACCCTGATGCACACGACGGGGAAGTCGATGTCCCAGTTGCTGATCTCATCGATGGTGAAGACCGGCGTACCGCCGACGTCGATGTCGCCGCGCCGATCCCAGAGCCCTGACCTCCGGTCGAACGCAAAGAAGGCGCCGCGTGCCGGCTCCGACGTGCGCGGCCACCGGACGGTGGCGGAGCGGTTGTCCGCCAGCCGCAGCTCCCGCCCCGCGCGATCGGTGACGTTGATCTCCACCATCCCCAGGGTCTCCAGCGGCGCGCCTGCACCCGCGCGCACCGTGCTCAGGTAGTCGCCCGGTGCCGCGAGCACCTGCGTCGTGTCGGTAGGATCGATGTACGTGGCGCGAACGAGTACCTCGCCCCGCGCCGGCTGGCCTCCGGCATCCACCAGTGATCCGGGTTCCAGCCGCACGGAGCCGCCGCGCCCCAGCGGTACTTCGCCGCCCCGCTCGGCGTTCACCGGCTGCGCCTGGGCGCGGGGGATCAGCGAGACGATGCGAAACGTCTCGCGCCCGGGGTACACCGGGTACACCACCGTCGTGGAGACGAACGAGGCGGACGCGACGTTCACCGCCAGCCGGTCGGAGGGGCGCACTCCGGTTAGGGTGAACAGGCCCAGCGAGTCGGTACGCGTGGCGTCGCCCTGCGCGGGCGAGACCGTCGCGCCGGCAACGGGGCGCCCATCGAGCCCCACCACCCGGCCGCTGGCGGTCGCCGTGCCGGGGTTGGGTGGGGGCACCAGCTCCGGGTCGCAAGCCGTGGCGAACGCCAGGCAAACGATCGCGGCCACACGGGCAGGCAGGGAGAATGGTCGGCGGAGCGTGGGTCGAAGCGTGGTCATAATGCCCTCCATGAAAGAAAGAGATGAATGAATCCGGCGAGAGGTCCTGCGCGGGCGATCTCGAGGCCTTCGTCATCCTCGCGCCGGGAGGTCGAAGCAGGTTCGCCCTCCGCGATCCCCATGGCATCACCCGTGCCGATCATGAAAGTGGTCGTAAGTCCATGCTGAACGGAGGGATGCATTGAGTTCCCGTGATCGTGCTCTCCGTGGGTGTGACCGGATTGCCACACTTTAGAGACATTGCTGTACCCGATGCTGACGGTGTACTCCCGGTCCGCGCGATCGGCGTTGCAGCCGCCGAATGGGAGACAGCGCGACGGAGGACGGCGGGCTTCTCCTGGAAGGCATGCGAGGCCCATTTTTTGTCACAGGTACGGCGATTGCCTTGCGGGTGCTACGGGTACCCTGGCGAACCGGAGCGGAGACGACGATGGATATTGTGACTTGGCTGATCGTGGGGCTCGTCGCGGGCGTGCTGGCGGCGATGCTGGTGGGTGGCGTGGGACTGGTGGGCGACATCATCGTGGGGATCGTGGGCGCCTTCGTGGGCGGATGGATCTTCGGCCAGCTGGGCGTCACCACCCCGTTCAGCGGATTGGCGGGCACCATCTTCACGGCCTTCATCGGCGCGATCGTGCTGCTGGCCATCCTCCACCTGATCCGCCGCGGGGGCCGCCGGCGCCTGTGATGCAAGTCGTCCGGCCGCTGTGAAATCGACCGGGCGGCTTCGGTGGATGACGAACGAGAGGCGCGGAGAACCGGTGTTCTCCGCGCCTCTTCCGTAGTCTCCGCTAGTGCTGGTGCTCCCGCGCCGGTCCGCGCCGCGCGGGCCGATGGCACCGGACGCCGCGCGGCGGCCCGCCTGTGAGTGCCCAGACGACCACCGGCTGCGGGCCGCTGTGGATGGTGTAGAGCCACCCCCCGTCCGGGCTGAAGAAGGCGTCGTGCAGCAGCGGTACGTTCTCCCCCGAGATGAGTCCCGGCTCGATGCGGTAGGCCTCGCGTCCCGTGGCGGCCTCCCACACCAGGGCCGCGGCCGTGGCGGTCCTCCCCGCGATCCAGCGGCCGCCGGGGCTCACGTGCAGCCCCACCACGGCGGCGGGTGGCCACATCAGCCGCGGCTGCCCCGGCTCGGCGAGCGGCTGGACGGCCACCCACGGCGTGGACGCTTCGCCGCCGCCGCCCACGGCCTGCTCCACGGACCGGCCGCTGGCCACGAGCACCGCGCCGTCCCCGCCCAGGACGAGATCCAGGATGAAGCTCTGCACCACCGCCGGGATGGTGTCGCGCACACGCGGCGCCGAACCCACGGGCAGCCACAGGGTGCGCAGGACGGCCCCGTCGTCCGGGGCGAGCACCTGCACACCGACGCTGCCGGGCGCGTACAGCAGCCCGTCCGGCCCGAACGCCGCCACCCGGGCCAGCTGCCCCGGGCCCACGGGACGCGTCCACTGCACCCGCCGCCCGTGCACGTTCCACACGACCACGCGTCCGTCCAGGTCCGTGCTGGCGAGCAGCCGCCCGTCGGGGCTGAACGAAACGGAGGTGACCGCCGTGGCGAGGGACTCCGCTTCCGGGTCCACGTCCGGCCCGTGGACGGCGGGGTGCAGGAGCGTGAACTCCACGGTTCCCCACCGCACCGACCACACCCGGACCCCGCCCCACTCCGTCCCTTCCGCCAGCAGGGTCCCGTCCGGGCTGAACGCGAGCCCGCGCGCCTGCGCGGA
Source organism: Longimicrobium sp. (assembly GCA_035638875.1). Lineage (GTDB taxonomy): Bacteria > Gemmatimonadota > Gemmatimonadetes > Longimicrobiales > Longimicrobiaceae > Longimicrobium. The sequence continues at coordinate 4,715 of DASQZE010000551.1, read as the reverse complement.
CGACCAGGGACCGCGGATGGACCCGCGCCACCGGCCGTCCCCGCGCCTCAGCAGGTGCACGACGGTGCCGTCCGGCTGGTTCGCCGGCACGGCGGTGGTGCGGCCGTCCGGGCTCGGAAATCCGCCGGCCACGGAGAAATCCGGCGTGTACCCCGGCAGCCGGCCCGGCAGGTGCCAGTGGCACGCCGGGGCGGACGGCGCGACCGCGGCCACGGGCGGCGGAGGTGCCGGGCGGAGACGCCGGAGCTTGCAGGGGACGTACCCGCCGGGCGGCGCGTCCGCGCACGCGGCCTCCGGCTTGGCTGCGGGCTCCCGCTGCGCGGCGGCGGGCCCGGCGCCGGCGACCAGGATCAACAGGAGGGGCGGGAAGAAGGTTGCGCGTGGCATTCGGGGAGGGGCTCGGGACGCGTGGCTCTTTGGATCAACGCGGCAGGCACCGGCCGCCGGACACGTCGTCCAGCCAAACGCAAAAGGCGGGCGGAACCCGGCTCCGCCCGCCCTCCCAGCGATCCATCGACATCCCACGCTGCGGATACAACCGCACCCGCCGCCGCGTCGTGCCGCCGATGGCCCGGCCGACCAGCCGGCCGGTGAGCGCGCCGTCCGCATCCCGCGCATCCGATCGCCGGCGATCGAGGTGGAATCACCCGGATCCGATTGGCGTGCGGGCGAAGACGTACGCGCGGCGGGTGGGATGCTCCACCTCGGGATACGGCTCGCGGACGATCGCCTCCACCTCGCCCAGTCGGGCGTCCCGCATCGCCGCCTTCACCCGCTCCACGGGGTGGAACCGGAAGTTGACGGACGCCTGCCGCCCGAACATCTCGTCCACGTGCACGACCTCGTCGCCCACGTGGAACGCGACCAGCAGCGGCGCGCCCGGCCGCAGCACGCGCGCCATCTCGCCCATGGCCGTACGCAGCTGGTCCGGGGCAAAGTGGACGATGGCGTAGAAGGCCACGATCCCCGCCGTCGCGCCGTCCTCCAGCGGAAGGGCCAGCATGTCGCCGGTCTCGAAGCGGATGTGCGGATGCCGGCGTGCCGCCTCCGCCACCGCTTCGGACGACAGGTCCATCCCGCGCACGTCCACGCCGCGCGCGAGCAGGAACGCCGTCGTCTGCCCGCCGGGACCGCATCCCAGGTCGTACACGGGGCCGGCGCCGCGCACGTCCGCCGCGAACCGCTCCAGCAGCGCGCGGTCCATGGGCTTGCCGTCCAGCTCGTCCGCGAAGCTGTCGGCGTACTCGCGCGCCACGGCGTCGTAGAAGGCGCGCACCTGCTCCGGCGGCGGGCCGGGATCTGCGGCCGGGATCGGATGCGTGCCCGTGTGCGGGTCAGCGGTGGATGGGACGCCCATCGTCATCCGGTAGAAGGGTTTCGATACGGGTCACCGGCGGGACACCACGCCCGGGACGCGGCCGTACTCCACCGCGTGGGGCAAGGGGGGCGCGGGGCGGCCCGTGGAGGCGCGCGAGCCCGGCGAGGGAGAGCAGGAGGACGAGCCCCCAGAGCCCGAACCAGGCCACCCGCCATCCCGCATACGGCGTCGCGGCTACGGGCGCCGCCTCTGGCACGTTCCACGGCCGCACGACGGAGACCCACGCCAGGAACGCGTCCCCCACCGGCAGCTGGCCGAACGCGTAGGAGCGGCGCCCCCGCCACTGCAGCGGCATGCCCAGCACCTCCGGCCCGGCGCGCAGGTCCGCCGCCGCGCGGGGGTGGCCCGTCATCCGCGCGGCCGCGATCCCCACGACGGACGCGGGGGCGCTCACCCCCAGGATCACCGGACCGGAATCGATGTCGCCGCCGGAGCCGGGGACGCCATGCGGATACTCGCGCACGGCCGGCAGCAGCCCCGCGAAGCGCGTGGCGAAAGTCCGCTCCATACCGGTGTACTGCGCCGCTGCCACCGCCGGGTCGATCTCGTGCACGAACCGGATCATCAGCGCCACGGACTCGCCGCGCGGATTGGGCAGCCCGGCATCGTGCGGCAGCAGCCCCGTGGCCGGATCGGCCTCCCGGAGCGCCGCCTGCAGCCACGCCCGGGCCGTCTGCATGTAGCGCGGATGGAGCAGGGTGCCGCACGAGGCGAGCGCCGCCGCGCCCGCCGCGTTGTCCGCCGGCCACGCCATCTCCGGATACGTATCCAGGAACGGTCCGGGCCCCCGCCGGAACGCGGCGTCCAGCCGGTCGCATGCCCCGCGGAACGCCGGGTCCCGCGCCGCGCCGCCGCCCAGGTGCAGCGTCCCCGCGCGCAGGTGCGCCGTCCACCCCTCGTAGAACATGCCGTGCGGAAGCCCGCCCGCCGGCCCGTAGCCGATGCGCGAGGCGGGCGCCTCCGCCAGGGCGAGCGCCCCGCGTGCCTCCGCCAGCGCCCGCGCGCGCAGGGCCGCGTCCGGCGTCCCGCGCCCCACGTCCACCCAGGCGAGGCCGTACAGCACCAGCGTAAAGACGCGGCCCTCGGGAAAGATCTCCTCCATGGCGTTCGCGCGCGCCTCCAGCCCCGGCCCCAGGTGCGCGAGCTGCGCCAGCGCCACGCGCGTGCTCCGTGCGTCCGACAAGTCCGGGGCCCGAGCCACGCGCCCCATCGCCAGCAGCGAGAGCAGGATGCCGAAGGCGCACACGACCGTCCACGGCCATCGCCTGCGCCGCCGGGGCCGGTCGCGGCGCAGGTTCACCAACGTGGCCGCGGGCGGATCCATCTGCCCCGCGTCGGTCAGATGCGCTCCAGCACGTGGCGCGTGAGCTCCGTCTCCACATCGCCGGTATGCTTGGTGGACGCGGGCTCGAAGAGCATCACGTGCGTCTCCTCGTCCGCGATGGGCCGGTGCTCCACGCCGCGGGGCACGATGATCATCTCGCCCTCGCCGACCTCCACCGTGCGGTCGCGGAACTCCATGCGCAGGCGCCCGTTGAGGACGAGGAAGAGCTCGTCCTCGTCCGCGTGGTCGTGCCACACGAACTCGCCCTGCAGCTTGGTGAGCTTTACGTGCTGCCCGTTCAGCTCCCCCACGATGCGGGGGTGCCAGTGGTCGCTGAACTGCGACAGCTTCTCGGCGAGGTTGATGGGGTTCACGGCTGTCTCGGAGTGGAAGGGGACGGGGCAGGCGCGGGGACAAAATCCGCGTCCGTCAGCCCCGTATTGTGGCGAATGGACCGGAGCACGAACAGGATGCCGGCCCCGGGCTCGCCGTTCGTGACCTCAAAGCCATGCGCTTCCAGCACGCCGTCCGCGGGCGGAAGTCCTAGGCCGCGGAGCTCTCAGGGACGTGGGACGTTTCTCGCGTCTCGGTGCCCTGCAGGTCGATGTACACCGTCTCGTCGGGAAACCGGGCCATGAGGTACAGCTCTCCGCCCAGCGCCTCGACCACGTTGCGGAGCGTGCCGATCAGCATGTCGCTGCGGCGCTCCATCCGCGAGCACGCGCCCTGGTTGATGGACAGCCGGCTCGCGAGCTCCGCCTGCGACAGCTTTCGCGCCTCGCGAAGCTCCGGGAGCCGGGCCCGTAAGGGAGGCCTGGTGGGAGTCTGGCTCAGCAGCAGCGCCCTGGCGCGTGCGTACGCCGCATCCACGTCCTCGTAGACCTCGTCCGCTCCGAGGAAAGCGTCGCCTTCGTGAGGCGTGGAGAGGCCGAACCCCCGGCCGGGCCGCCACTCGATGGTGAGCCAGCAGCCATTCGCGCTGACGTCCAGCCACCAGCTGCCCGTCTGCGTGCTGGATTCGAGGAGCTTGTATGCGCCCTCCGGAAACCGTTCCTGGATCTGGTTTCTCAGGCGCTCAAGGTCGTTACTGAGCATACGTTACCGGGGCAAGCGTTTCATTCACAGGGACGATCGATCGTCAGGCTGAGCCAGTTCCCACACGCCGCGGCCGTCGGACCCGGGTTTGCTGAGATCCACCGCACCCGAGACAACATCCTGGATCTCGATTGCGCCGTTGTCGCCAATGTAGATCATGCTTCCGCGCGCCCGCAGGAGCCTCACGTCTGGATGGCCGTCAACGCCATAAACGTTGTCGTCTTGTACCGGATACAGCCTTCCATCCGTCTGCCAGCGGCGCCGATCGTACGGAACTCCGGTCAGTTGATCCTCCACCGCATTCAGCACGTCCGCCAGCTGGTCCCGCATCTCCGTGAAGGTCTCGGCGGCCGGAGCCAGGGCCAGTCGCCGGTAAACCTCCTGGAGCCGCTGCGACTTCGGGACCTCCATGCCGCCTCCTCGGGAACGGCATGCCTCCTGAGGCATAATCACCTCAAAGGCATGGGATTGTCAACTGATGATGGCGCTCCTGCCCCACCGCGCGCGGGTGCCGGCTGCCGATGTGAGGCGAGAAGGGTATACAAAAGAAATCCGTTGTTCAAGCCGTTCACTTTTGCCGCCACCGCGGGAACGGCAGCCATGCTTTTCCCGCCGCGCGGCCGTGCACCGCTTGCGCATCCGCCGCATCGTAGATATCCTCGATACCATGTTGACCATCCGCGCCGCGCACATGTGCCCTTGTTGTTGGATGCGCTCCCAGACCACGGGGAGGGCAGGCGACGGCATTGGCGCGCGGACACCGGTCACCCGCTGACCTGACCGGCCGGGACACGAACCCGGCGAAACCGCCAGAGACCGAAAAGCCGCGACTCCCCTCAAAGGAGCCGCGGTTTTTGTTTTTACCCACGACGCACCGGAGAAACGCGTCCCATGGCCACGATTCCCGCAGACCGGCCC